>JAYVWD010000412.1:0-2870 GCA_043786345.1 Pseudomonadota bacterium | reverse complement strand
TCGTAGGTCCAGCCGGCCTTTTTGAGCTCGCTGATCTCGTGCGCCGTAACAGAGGGGCGCATCGAGCCGTCGCGTTTTTGGCCTTGGTGGGTGTCGACTTCCGAGGGGCTCGACGCCATGAAGATGGGCTCTTTGCGGTGCATGACGCCTTGCAGGTAGACCATGTTGTTCGCCGGATTCCAGTCTTTGGGCGCCGCGCCGTTGTTTCCGACGAGCGAGGTGTACTTGTCGAAGCCCGGGTCGGAGGCCTGGATGTCGGCTTGGCGGCCGAGAACCGCGGGCTTCTTGGTATCGCGGCCGAACTGGTAGAAGCCGTAGGCCGAGGTCTGCGACGGCTTGTCCGTCCCGAACAGGTGATCGGTCGCGCTGTCGAAGTCGGCCTTGCTGGTCGCTGCCGGCAGCGGTTTGAACGACAGGGTGCCGACGGGAACCGTCGTCCCGGTTCCGGAGTTGCCGGTGGCATATTGCTGGGTGAGCTTCCCGAGAACCTGATGGTAAGGCGCGGCGGGAGGCGCCGCCGGCGGGTGGTTGCCGCCGAGGCCCGGCGTTGTCCCGGGAGTCGTCGGATGGTTGCCGCTATTGTTGCTGAGGCCTGGCGTCGCGCCGGGAGTCGTCGGGTGGTTGCTGCTGAGACCCGGAGTCGTGCCAGGGGTCGTCGGGTGGTTGCCGCCGAGACCCGGGGTCGTGCCGGGCTTAGTGGCGCCGCCGAGGCCGGGGGTCGTGCCGGGCTTGGTGCCGCCGGTCGCGGGCGGGCGCGGTTTGACGTCGGTAAGGGCGAGACTCGCGCCGTCGACCGGCTCCTCCACCGCGTCGGGAAGGCAGTCGTTCAGCCTTTGCGACAGCGCCAGAACCTGCTCGTTGTAAGGCTGGAGCTTCGTCTCGTCGACCACGACGTCCTCGGCGCCGGTCAGGCGGAGCGCCGTGCCCTCGTCCGCAGACGTCGGCGCCTCGGGCGGCAAGGTGGCGCCGTCCGCGGTCGTACCGCCGTCGTTGCGCGGCGCGGGATCGACCCGCGCGACCGCCGCCTGAATCATCGGGCCGACGGCCTGGTCGAGCGCGGCGTCGGCGGCGGCCAGTTGGTGGGCGAGCTCGTTGCGCTGGTCTTCCGTGCAGATGCCCGAGGCTGCCAGCGCCGAATCCGGCCCGACGTCGCGGAGCGCGGCGGTCTGCGTCTCCTTCTTACAGGAGACCAGAGCCGCGATGGCGGTGGCGGCAACGAGGAAGCGGAGCGAACGCATCGAAAGAACCTCGTTGGAGATTGCCCGCAGAACGCGATGAGGCGCTCGGTCGGTCGTCGGATGCTTGGCGATGTCTGGAGACAGCCAAACCATCGGCGCCATATCGAAAAACCTTTAGCCCTAAAGTTTTGACCGTCCTTTCAGCGAGGTAGCGATCAAAAGGGCCGAAGACGAGGGGGAAGCGGGTCGCGGTCTCACATCCTTTTAGGCGCCCTAAACTCCTGAAACTGCGGAGAAACGATCTCGGCTTCAAGGAGTTGCCACAGGTTGACGAAATATTCATATGAAACGGTTACCCCCTCAAAACGAATCGGGCTTCGCCCTCATTCAGGTGATGATCGCCGTCGCAATCCTCGGGGTGCTGGTGCTCGTCTTCTCGTCGCTCGTCGCGCAGACCATGACCGCGCAGCGGTTGGCGCGGATCCGGGGCGAGCGGCTCGACCTGCGCGCCATTTTCCGCGGCGCGCTCGTCTGCAGCACGCAGTGCGGCGACCTCGCCTCGGCCGTACCGTCGTCCGTCGGCCGCTGGAACGTCAGGTTGGATTGCGCCAACGGCAAGCAGCTCATCGTCCGCCATCCCGACCTCGAAGGCGGGACCTGGGGGGCGCTCTACCTTCCGGGCGAGGCGGGCGCCATGTGCAAGCGGGTCACGCCGCTCGTGACCGTCGCCAAAGATGCCGCCAGCGCCCCGGACCGGCGCCGTTCCTGTCCAGATGGAGAAACCGTCAGGGATGTCGATTTCATCGCCCAAACCATCCGCTGCCGCTGACGGCATGGCCGGCTTTACCCTGCTCGAGCTCATGGTGGCGCTCGGCATCGCCGCGCTCGTGACGATGGCCGTCACGACGTTCATCGAGCGGATGAACGAGATGTACTCGAAGCTCAGGCAGAATGCCGAGCTCGAGGATCTGCGCTCGATCTACCGCGGCCGCGTCGACTGCTCGGCGGCGTGCGGCGGGCTCAAAGCGGATTCGAGGGCGTTCGGCAAGACGACGGTCGACGTCACGTGCAGCCCCAGCTATAACGACGCGCGCGTCACCTACCGGCGGGAGGCGGGGGCCGTCGCAGCGGGCGCGCTGTTCACGCTCGATGAATGGGTGTGCAAGCCGCGGCGGCCACGCAAGTGCATCGACGCTTGCCACAACAACGGCGCCATCGTCGAGCGCGGCTATTTTTTCCCGTCTCTCGACCACCCGACGGGCGCCACGGACAAGGGCCTCAAGTGTCCGAGCGGCTCGATGATCGGGGTCGACTTCGGCCTCGGACGCATCCTCTGCGACCGACCGCACCTGCTCGGCGCGGCGGGCCCGCGCTGCCTCGAGGAGCAGGCCCTGGCCTTGGGCGGCGACAGCGAATACCACGTCGGTATCAACGGTCTCCAGCCCTGCTACGGCTATGATCAGCTTCAGACGCGCACGGCCACCCTTGGCGGCACGCTCATGATCGACATGCCCGACGCCTACACGCCGGCTTTCGGCGACAACTTCGAAATCGTCGTGGCGCAAACCGTCAGCGGCCACTTCCGCAACGTCGATAACGGCCGGGTCTCGACGCCGCGGGGGACGTTCCTCCTGATTCAAATGGAGCACGGCGTGGTGCTGACGGGATTCACGGCCTTCGACCGGGTAACCC
>JAYVWD010000411.1:0-13220 GCA_043786345.1 Pseudomonadota bacterium | reverse complement strand
CCAGGATACCGCACCGAGACGCCGTCGCACACCAGCTCGGCCTGCGCCGCGCTCCGGCGCTCGATGTGCGTCGGCACCTCCTTCGCGGTCTCCCCGAGGAAGCCCAGCATCCCGGTCAGGCGGTCCACCGCGGCCGCGCCCTCGCGGTTCGAGTTCAGGTACCGCCCGAGCTTCGCCGCCGCCTGCGACAGCGCCGCCAGGGTCGCGAAGAACGAGAGCATCACCGCGCCCGAGGTCCGCCCGGCGGCCACGTCGCGGAAGGCGACCAGGAGGACGACCGCGAGCGACACGACGCCGAACGCCTCGAGCATCGGCGAGGTGCGCGCCTTGACCCTTGCCGCCCGCAGGAAGCGCGCGAAGAGGTTGCCGGTGTGCTCGGCCATCTTCGCGGATTCGAGCCGCTCCGTCCGGTAGTGCTTGATCGTCTCGATCCCGAGCAGGCGCTGCTGCAACCACTCGACCAGGTCCGAGTAGTCGGCGAGGGCGCGGCCGGCGCGCTTTCGCAGCTTTTTGCCGATCCGGCTTAAGGCCAAGCCCGCCGGCATCAGGCCCACCAGGAAGATCAGCGTCAGCTTGGGCGAGAGCAGGATGAGGCTCGCCGTCGTGAACAGGCACTGCATCGCCTCGCGGGGCAGGCCGCCGTAAAAGTGCACGAGGTACTCGCGCAGCATCCGCACGTCGTTGGTGACGGCGCTCGACAGGTCCGCCTCGCGGGCCCGCGCCGCGGCGTCCTTGCGGCGGGCGGGGTCGACCGCGAGAAAGCGCGCGACGAGCTCCTCCCGCAGCCGCGACGACACGCGCTCGCCGGACCGCTCCCACAGAAACCATTGGGTCAGGCCGAGGACGGTTTTCGCCCCGGCGAGCGTCAGGATCCAATAGGGCAGGCGGGCCAGGAGCTCGCCCGCGCTAAGGCCCACCTGCCCGAACGCGCCCCGCGCCAGCGCCCCGAGATGGCCCCCGAGAAGGGTCTCGAAGCTCAGGACCTGGTCCCGCGGCGAGGTGATGATCTGAAGGCTCGGCCCCACCAGCGCGACGAGGACGGCGCCGACGAAGCCGAGCAGCACGGCGAACACCGTCGCGACCGCGGCGCTCGCCAGCTCCGGCCCGAGCGCCGCTCGGACCAGGTTGCGGCCGGAAACCCTCGTCTTTTTCAGATCCTGCATGGTCCGACGACCTTAGCTCCCCGGCCGGACCAAGGTCACGCTGAATTTCGGCGGCGGGAGCCTGCGGCGGTAGTAGGTTCCGCTCAGATACCGGCAGCCCTCGCCCGGCGCGTTCTGGTCGTGCAGGTCCATTACCTGGCACCGCAACCATCAAAGTTGACTGCTATTATATCTACAGATATTAAGTTTCACTATCGTTTTCCGATATCCAAAGGAGTCTCTTTGCAATTTCATCTTTAACGACGGATGCCGCATGCCACGCTTCCTCAGCGGTCGCACCAAGCTGCTCTTACCGCGGTTGTTGGTCGTTTTGACTTTGCACGCTTGCACCTCTCACCCGAGCGCATCGCACGACTCGTCGCGCTCTGCCACCGCCAATCCACCGGCGCCCCCAAGCGGCGCCTCGTCCTCCGGCTCGAGTCAAACAGCCAGCGCCCCCGCGCCAACGAGCATAGCCGTGGCTGGGACGCTCGCGCTCGACGCCACGGGCCAGAGCGGCGGTGTCCCGGTCGATCTAAATAACCGGAAAGTTCAGCTGATCGACGACCAAGGCTCGGTTTTGGGAGAGGGCATGACCAACCCGCAAGGGGCCTTTACCCTGGCGATCCAAGCCGGCGACCTCCAGCTCACCGGCACCATGCCGGGCGCTCCGTCAACGCTCGCGACCCTGAAGACGATCTTTTTGAGCCCTAACGGTGCCGATCAGGGCGCCATTGGGACCCAGCAGAGTCTATTGATCGACGGCAAAGCGCTCGAGGTGGCGGCCGATGGGTCCGCCGTCTTTGATTCAGGAACCCATAAAGTAAAGAAGATCGGGGCAATTTTCGGCACGGTCCAGCTGGAAACCGGCGAAGACCCTTCCGGAATAGACGTCTACGTCCCCGGGTCGACCTATGTGGCGAAAACGGACGCTCAGGGGCTCTTTCTCCTAGGCTTCATGCCGCCCGGCACCTACACCCTGCGTGCCGATAAAGTCGGTTACGGATCGCTCGAGTGGGCGCAAGTCACGGTGAAACGTGGCGAAACAACCCACATCGGCGGCGGCGACTCGGGCACCGACCCGGTGGTGATGGAGATCGCGACGGGGCCTAAGATCGAAAGCTTCGCCCTCGATACCGGTGCCGCGATCGCGGCGGTCGCGGGTGTCAACCTCACACTTCATTTGAAGGGTACGACCAAATTTCGCGTCAGCCAACTGGCGGACTTTCGCGACACCGTCTACCGCCCTGCGAAGGCCGGGGTGAGCACGTTGGTGGTCCCCTTTCAAATCAGCGGCCAAGATGGGCCCAAGCAGATTTACCTTGAAGTAGCGGACTCCGACGGCTTGACGGCGAGTGCGACACTTGACGTCCTGCTCGATACGACCGCGCCGGTCGTTCCCGCGTTTATCTGCAAATCCACCACGGCGCAAGCAGGCTACAGCGATACGTTAGCGCCCCTGTTGACCGTGAGCGCCTGCTCCACGGCGGTTAAGCTCTTCCTCACCGAGAGCTCGAGCGCGCCAGTCGAGAGCCAATTCAATATCAACTGCAGCGACGCGGCCGGTGCCGGCGCCACTGTCAGTCTTTCCAGCGGCGATGGCGTCAAAAATCTGCATCTTTGGGCTCTCGACGCCGGCAGCCGCATTTCAACGGCCGGGTCGGCGGGACAGGTCACTTTGATCACCACGCCGCCGACGGTGACGGTGAGCCAGGATAGCGGCCTCTACAATGACATCATCGCGCTGACGGCGAGTGCGGGCGCGAACACTCACACTTACTACACCTTTGATCAGTCCGATCCGACGCCGTCGTCGTCTGAGATCGTCGGCAAACTCGTGCTCGTCGGCAACACGACGTTGAAGTTCCGGGCATACGACTTCGCCGGCAACATGTCGCCGGTTTTGAGTCGGACCTACACCATCAAACGGGATGCCCCGATCCTCGGCTCAGTCAAGTTGAACGGCTACACCAGCCCCATCAACCGCAACCCGGTGCCCCTGTCGTTGTCGGCGCAGGGCGCGACCAAAATGATCATTGCGGAAAACTACGCCGCGCTCTCCGCCGCGATCACCGCGGGCTCGTGGCTGGCATACAGCCCAACGTATTCCTATACTTTGAGCGGTACCGCTGACGGCTCCAAAGCCTTGTGCGTGGCTTACAGCGACGATGCCTATAACATTTTAGGAAAGCAATGCGACATCGCGGTCAGATTCCTCTTAAAACGCGCCGTGCCGAACGTCGCCATCACGCTGCTGCAGCCAGAATCCCCGACGGGCGCTTTCAACACACCGTTGGCCTGGCAAACGACGTCAAGCGACCCAACGATCAGTTACCAGGTCGAAGTCTTTGACAACAACACCTACACGGGAACGCCCGTCGTGCCAATGATGGCGACAAATCTGGCGTCTATCCGCATCACTCCGCCACTTAGCAGCCCTGGCAAATACTATTGGCGCGTCAGAGCCGTCGACGACGCGGACAACCAGACCGAGTGGGTCCCGTCGGGCGATTCCAAAAGCTTCATCGCGAAAATTCTCGACACTTCCTACCAGTCCCGGCGCGATTTCACCGGAGCGAACGGCGCGGACACCGCGATGGCGCGCACGTTAGTGAGCCTTGGCGACATTAACAACGACACCAATCATTACCCCGAGATAGCGTATTCGATCCTGAGCTCGTCGGCCTCGCTAGGCGCCAGCTCGTGCAACAATTGCGGCGTCGTAAAGGTCTTCAATCCCGACCCGGCGGTGCTTTCCACGCTCGCGACCCTGACGGAGCTCACGCCCAGCAACTGGTACTATGGGCACCGGGTCCTCGGTTGTGACCTGCTCGGCACCGGCACGCCCCAAATCGTCGTGTCGGCGCCGGGCGCCCCCGCACTGCAGACATTCAATTCGATCCAGTATTTTAGTACGGGCGCAGTCTATGTCTACGACCCGACGACGTTCCAGCGCCTTGCAGTGTTCCATGAAAGCGTTAGCCCAGATTCCTTCGGAAACGTCGCCGGCTACTACCAGAACATGGATTGCAGCAACCCTGCGACCGGCTGCGTCCAAGTCTACGGCAACTCCTACCTTTGGGTCTCTGCCCTGGACACGGCAAGCAACCTTCCTTGGGGAAATGGCCGCTATTTCGGCTGGGATCTCGCCTGTGCCGACGGCCACGCGGGCGGCGCCAGGAAAAGCCTGCTGGTCGGCGAGCCCGGCTACTTCGACGCCGGCAGCAGCATGACGGTCGGGCGCGTCGTCGAGCTGGCTATGGACAACAACGATCAACTCGTGCAAACGAGCACGGTGACCGGGCCGACCGATCAGGACAACAGCGCTTTCGGCGCCGCCGTCCAGTATTTCAGCGCTCTGGTGAGCAACACTGCGGGAGCTACCGCGAATTGCTCGACCACGAGCCCGCTTAAGCACAAAATCGTCGTCGGCCGCCCTCGTAAGAATGTCGTCTCCAGCTGGGATCAAACCGGCTCGTTTTCGGTCTACTACGACAACGGTTCGTCCTGGTCCAACTGCGCGACGGTCGACGCGCTGTCGACCGACCCCTCGAACCTCGGCTTTGGCTACCGGCTCAAGAACCTGGGGAACTTTGGCGCGGCTAGCCCCGCCACCGACGTGCTCGCCGTTTCCGGCGCCAACTGGGGCGGCAGCGTCATGCGGCTTTACGGGAGCAGCTCCGGCGCGCAATTGAAAAGCTATAAAGACACCTCTCCCAATAGCGGGCTTGGTTACGACGTCGCGGTCGCAGGCGATATCGGTGGCACAGGCCAGACGAAAATCGCCGTCGGCGCGCCACAGATGAACGTCAAAGGGAAATGGGGAGCCGGCGCCACCTATATCTTCAGGTACGGCGACTTGAACAACTCCGACGACGCGAGCGCCAGTCCATTTCTAAGCATTACCGGGACCCCGCAAAACAATGCCAACCTGGGTGCCGGCTTCGTTCCCGTTTTAGCCTCCTCCGACCCGACGCGCGTTCCACCGATCATGTTGATCTCGTCTCCCGCGCGCATGAACTCAACCTGGAACCAGGTCGGCGGTTTCGGCGTCTATGCCAAAATCAAGCTCGGCACCTTCACTCCGTTCAAGATCGTGGGCACATCCCCTAATGGGCTCTTCGGCCACTCGATCAGCGTCCCGCGTGACAACACCTTAGCCGCGGTGGACTTGGACAACGATACCATTCCTGACGTCGTCCTGGGGGCGCCCAAGGGCAAGTGCGCGGGGCGCCCCTTTGGCAAGGCCTCGCTTTACTCGGTGCTTAGCGGCGAGATGACGACCGATTTTTGCGGGCTGAATTCGTTCAATATGCAGGCAGGCGACGGGCTTGGCAACGGCGTGTTCACCTTGCCGTTTTCATCAAACATGATGTTTGCGGGCAAGTATGCGCTCTATTCGGTTCCGTATTCGAATTTCCTGACGTCGACGGACTTCGCCAACGCGGCGTCATACTCTAGCGGCCTTGTTTCGATGGGTGGGACGGTCGTCGCCGCCGCATCGACGCCGACTAGGCTTTACGGCAGTGGCACCAATTTTTCGACCTCCTTTAGGTATGGCGACTACATCTATTTCGACTCGGGATACTACAAAGTCGTTTCCGTCCAAAGCGACAACCTGCTCACGGTAAGCAGCAGTGTCGGAGGCGGGCACACTTTCGCCGGCCTCGTTTACGGCAAAAACGGCGTGCCGTCGACTGCCGCCGGAACGGTGACGGTCTCGTCCGGCAGCCAAAGCGCCGTCGTCGGCTCGGGCACGGGCTTCTTGGCGCTGTTTTCCGCTGGCGACGCGATCTATGTCGGCGGCGAAACCCGGGCGGTGGCCAGCGTCGTGGATAACACCAATCTGACGGTGACCAAAGCCTTCAGCTCGACCTATTCGGGCGCGACCTTCATCCAGTCGAACGGCGGCGCCTTCGTCGCGCCCGACGAACTGACCGTCGTGCACGGTCTGCGCTCCCATTTCACGACCACCTTTGCGGTTGGCGACGGCATATCGCTCGGTGGCGAATTCCACACGATCAAATCGATTCAGAGCGACGACCAAATGACGGTGACGACGGTATTTTCATCCCCGCAAATGGGCTCCGGGAGCTCTTTTAGCTACTCCAGCGGCAGCAGCAACCTCGCTCACAAGATGGATATTCCGAATATTTGGATGCCCTACCAGCAGGTCTCGGAGCCGCTGGGGGAGACCTCCATATGGGCGGACGAGTTCCTGCTGGCCGCCGCGCCAGGCTCCGGAACGGGCAGAGTCACGCGCGTCAAGCACAATTGGTCCGGTTTTCAGATCCAGTGCTATTACCAGCTTTCGACGTTCAACAACGACCTTTTCGGCGCGTCGGCGACCTTTATCAGCGACCTGACCGCCGACGGCGCCCCGGAGATCGTGATCGGCGCACCGGGGATCAACAAGGTGTTCGTCGTCGACGGTTCCACCGCGCCCGGAGACTGCGTGCCAGACTCGTCGGGAACCCCCCCGATAATCGTCGTGGACGGCAACACGACCGCCGCCCGTCCGTACACGCTTTTCACGATCAACGGCGGCACCGACAGCGCCATCACGGCGGCGGCGCCGGCCGGCTTGGGTGCAGCGGGTGCCAATGCCAATTTTGGTGCGTACGTCTACGGCCTGCCGAGCTTCGGCGCCGCGTCGACGCAGGCCTACCTGCACGTCGCCAACAACAATATCGCGCAGGGCACGAGCACGGCGGTCTCTCAGTATTTGATCTTTGCGATCAATTTCAACTCCGCCTCGCGGACCTTGACCAACTTAAAGCTGGTGACCTTCGGTACGGGAGTCGCGAGCGAGATGCTTGGTGGCTATGCCAAACTGATCGAAGACGTCGATGAGCACGGGCAGCCGGAGCTTGCCATTAGCGATCCGGGCGGCATCGGAGTTTACGGCAACACCGGGCAGGTCCGGATCCTTTCGGGCGAGCTCCTGGGGGTGGCCGCTCAAACGACGGCGTCGAGCTACTACCTGCAAATGCTCTACAATCCTGACCCAGGCGTCGCTAACTTTGGCAGCGCCGTGGATTACGCGGACTTCAACGGCGACGGCATCAAGGATTTCATCGTCGGCGCGGACGCCTATAATACCAGCTCCTACCAGAACGCGGGCGCGGTCTACGTGTTCCCTGTCCGTCCGATTCAAGACCAGTGAGCAGAATCGGCGCGGACCTCCGAGAGGGCCAGCCGGGAAGCGCCGGGACGTAAACGGCAACCACCCTCATCGCTCCGCTCCAGAACAACTTTAATGTCCATGGCGTCGGCCTCTGAAGGTGGTGCGATCGAGAGGACTTGAACCTCCACAGGGTTACCCCCACTGGCTTCTGAGACCAGCGTGTCTACCAATTCCACCACGATCGCGCAAAAGCAGAAGCAACAGGTTCTAACGCAATCGTCGGAACTTGTCGAGAGGCTAAAGCCTCACTTCTCCAGGTCCTTGTGGGTCTCGACGATGCGCGTGATCAGGCCGTATTCGACGGCCTCGGATGCGGTCATCCAATAGTCGCGGACGGTGTCCTTCTCGACCTTCTCGAGGGAGGTGCCGGTCTCGTCGGCGAGGAGGCGGTTGATCTTCTCGCGGGTCTTGAGGATCTCGCGCGCCGTGATCTCGAGGTCCGAAGCCTGGCCGTAGACCTGGCCCGGGATCAGGGGCTGGTGGATCAGGAACTTGGCGTTCGGCATCGAGAACCGGCGGTTTTTCTTGGCGGCGACGTTGATAACGGTCGCGATCGAGGCGCAAAGCCCCGTATTCACGATCGTCACGGGGGACGAGATGAACCGGATCGTGTCGAAGATGGCGAAACCGCTGTTCACCTCGCCACCCGGGCTGTTGAGATAGAGGGTGATCGGGGCCCCGGACTTGTCGGCCTCGAGGGCCAGGAGCTCGGAGATGAAGCGTTTGGCCGACTTGGAGGTGATGGCCTCCGAGATAAAGATCGCCCGGCGCTGCAGCAGCTTCGCTTCCGTGAAGGTGTCCACGAGGCCGAGGTCGGCAAGGATGTTGTTGTGGGTATCGTTCTCGCTACTCATCGACGGCACCTCGCATTGGCGGACATTTCTTCGATTTTCGTCTGGCAAGTCTATCCTTAAGGATAATAAGGTGAAACCGGAAAAAGAACCACGGAGGACCGGCTAATGAGAGGTTTCCCACAAGGGCTCGTCATCGGCATCGCGCTCAGCGTCGCGGGCCTGGTCGGGTATGCCTATGGCGGCGTCAGCCGCACCGGACACGCGGTCGAGACCGCGACCTGCATGGTCCGTATCGGTCCCGGCCGCCTCACGGGCGGCACCCAGTGCAATTTCAACACGGTGATGGTCGGCACCCAGGCCGGCTACACGCTGTGTGCCGACCTTCAGGTCACTTGCCCCTGAAGGACGGCTGCCGATCAGATCAGGCTCTGCGGGTCCACGTCGATCTTTAGGCGGACATCGTTTGGCAACTTGCTGAAAGTACTCAGGAATTGCTGAGTAAGCTGGCGCAAGGGCTCGACCAGTGCCGAGGAAAAGATCAGGCTCCGCCGATGCCGGCGGCGGATCGTCTCGATAGGGGGGATCGCCGGGCCCAGCACCCTTACCTTGGCGAGTAACTCCGGCCTCATCGTAGCCATCTGCTCGACCCAGGCCTCGATCTGGCGCGCGAGCTGGTTGATCCGGTCGCGGTCCTCGCTGTTGCTCTCGATCGCGATCATACGCGCAAAGGGCGGGTACTGGTGCAGGCTGCGGAACTTGAGCTCGGCCTGCGCGAACGCCTTGTAGTCCTGCAGGATCGCGGTGCCGACGACCGGGTGCCCGGCACGCATGGTCTGGATCATCACCTCGCCCGGCAGCTCGGCGCGGCCGGCGCGGCCCGCGGCCTGGACGATCAGCTGAAACGTGCGCTCGCCGGCGCGGAAGTCCGGGAGGTCGAGGAGCTGGTCGACCTCGAGGATCGCGATCAGCGTCACCTTGGGGAAATCGTGGCCCTTCGCCAGGATCTGGGTGCCGACCAGGATGTCGATCTCGCCCCGGCGGAACTTCGCCAGGGTTTTGGGCAGGAAGTCCTTCTTGGTGACCGAGTCGGAGTCGAGGCGCACGACGCGCGCGCCCGGCACCTTGTCGCGGACGCAGTCCTCGGCCTTTTGGCTGCCATAGCCGACCGCCAGGAAGGTCTCGTCCGGGCGCTCGCGCAGCAGCTTGTCCGAGGTGGTTGAGTAGTCGCAGTAGTGGCAGCGCAGGACGGTGCTGCGCGCGTGCAGGGTCAGGCTGATGCTGCACTGCGGGCACTGCACCGCCTTCTTCTTCTCGAGGGAGAACAGGTAGTAGGCGTAGCCGCGGCGGTTGACGAGGACGATCGCCTGGCGGCCGAGAGCGAGGTTGCCCTTGAGCGCCTCGACGATCCGCGGGTCGATCGGGATCTCGTCGGCCTTGCCGCGGCCCTTCGCGCGCTCGAGGTTTTCGATGATCGAAACCGAGGGGAGCGGGCGGCCGCTGACGCGCTCGGGCAGCTCGAGCAGGCGGTACCGGCCGGTGAGCGCGTTGTTGTAGCTTTCCATCGACGGCGTCGCGCTGCCGAGGACGATCGTCGCGCGCTCGAGCTTGGCGCGGACGACGGCGACGTCGCGGCCGCTATACGACAGGCCGGTCGACTGCTTGTAGCTGCCGTCGTGCTCTTCGTCGACGAGCAGAAGCCGCAGTTTGCGGAACGGGCCGAACACGGACGACCGCGGCCCGATCAGGATGCGGGCTTCGCCGTGGCGGATGCGTTGCATCGCGGCCCAGCGCTCCGGGTCGCTCATCGCGGAGTGCACGACGGCGACCTGGCCGGGAAACCGGCGCTCGAAGACGCGCGTCATCTGGGGGGTCAGCGAGATTTCGGGGACCATCACCAGCGCCTGCGAGTCGGCGCCGTCGTGCGCGAGGCACGCCGCGATGAGGCGCAAGTAGACCTCGGTCTTGCCCGCGCCCGTGACGCCGAGAAGCAGGAACGGCTTCGGCGCGGCGGGCGCTTTGAGGCCTTCCTCCACGAGCGCGGTCAGGGCGTCCTGTTGGCGGGGGGTCAGGTCCGGCGGGACCTCCGGTTCCTGCTTCGGCTCCTGCTCCAGGCTCGCGGCCGCCGAGAGCGGCGGGAACTCGGCCGGCGCGTCGTCGTCGGATCCGCGGGCGCGCATGCTGGTGCCGCGCGTCTTGGTCAGAAGCCCCGCCTTCACGAGCCCGCGCAGCGTCACCTTGCCGAAGACCGACTCGGGGCCGGCGTCGAGCTTCTTTAATTTGGATTTGAGCGTGGCGACCGTCAGCTCGGTTTTCTTTCGAAAGAGGTGGGCGAGCACGGTGCCGTCCGCGCCCGTGCCGTCCTGCCTGGCCTCGAGCCCGATGGGCGTGAGGACATAGGTCTCCTCGACGACCTTGGTGGCGCTCGCCGGGAGCATCGTGCGCAGCACCTCGCCGATCGGGTGCAGGTAATAGCCGGCGATCCAGCGCGCGATCTCGAGGACGACCGGGCTATAGACAGGCAGGTCGTCGATGACGGCTTCGATCCGCTTGAGCTCGACCGTCGGGTCTATCTTTAGGATGTGATCGCGGCGGCCGGGTCCCAGGACGACGCCGACCAGACGCCGGTTGCCGAACGGGACCAAAACCCGGGTTCCGGCGGCGATGGCGCTGTCGGCCGCGTACGTGAACGTCTGCGGCAGCGGGGTGGGGACGGCGACGTCGAGATCGAACATAAGAGACTGAACTCGCAGACTAAATGGAGTGCATCCGGGGGCGTTGGCGCGCCCCTTGCCGGGGGTCGGTCGAGACTGCCTTGCGCAATCTTGACCCGCAAGTGACATTTCCTTGCGCTCCGGTGAGCGCTTGAGTTATTTTTCGTGGCTCTCGCAGGGTTTGGTACCACAGAACACTACCAAAACCGTGACGGCGCGACCGGAGCCCCGTTGAAGCTCCCCGTTATTTTGCGCCGATCCCCTGCGAGCCAACAATTGGAGACGCGATGGCCTCGAAATCGACAAAGAAGAAACGCCGTAGGTTCATGTTGCGCCGCAAGCGCACTTTGGATCCTACGATTCCGATCGACTACAAGAAGCCTGACACGCTCAAGCGCTTCATCACCGATCGCGGCAAGATCATCCCCCGCCGCATTTCGGGCGCGACCGCGAGCCAGCAGCGCGACATCACGAGCGCCGTCAAGCGCGCGCGTTACCTCTCGCTCCTTCCGAGCGCGATCTCGCACCGTCCAGAGCGCGGCTTCAGCGGCGAAATGGCCTCGGCCAACGCCGGTGGCTTCCGCGACTCCCGTCCTCCAGGCATGGGCCGTCCCGGTGGCTTCGGCGACCGTCCGTTCCGTGATCGCGAAGACGGCGACGGCGACGGTGGCGGTCGTGACGACCGTGACGGTCGTGATTCGCGGGGTGGTGGCGGCGGCCCTGGTGGCGGCCGCGATGATGGCGACGACGGGCAAGAGTAAGGAGCAGAACGATGTCCAGGAAATGCCCAACGGGCAAAGGCGTGCAAGTGGGCCACCGCGTGTCCCACTCGAACATCAAGACCAACCACCGTTTCCTCCCGAACCTTCAGAAGAAGCGTTTCTGGAGCGACACGAAAAAGAAGTTCCTTACGCTGCGCGTGAGCACGGCCGCCATCCGCACGATCGACAAGATCGGGCTCGACGCGTTCGTCCGCCGCTTCGTAAACACAGCGAAATAAAGGATACTGATCCATGGGTCGTGGTGACAACCGTCGCAGTCTGAAGGCCCGCCAGCGTCGCGCTTGGCGGAAGAAGAAAGCGCAGCTTCGCAAGAAGATCGAAGGCTCCAAGTCCGCGCAAGCCGCGCTGGCCGCCACCGCCAAAAAGAAAAAGTAAGCCCAGGCCTACCGGCCGACTTGACTCCCTTTTTCGCGGATAGGTAAGTTTTTCCCGTTAATCGAAGCGGGGTGCACGCCGACTCAAGTGGCATGCGCCCCGTACTCGCTTTTCTACTTTTACTTTTTCCGGCCGGCCACGCCGCTGCCGAGGAGCTGATCGTATCCACGTCCACCCACGTCGGTTACGGCTTGGTCGCGCGCTCGACCGAGGGCTTCAAGAACGTCGGGGGCTCCCTCGCCTTCTTCGACATCAGCGTCCCCTTGATGGACAAGGTCGAGGGAGGCCTGCGTTCCCTGGCCCAGGGGGGCAAGACCGCCTCCGCGCAGTTCTACCGCCTTGGCTCGGGTCCTTTCGTCTCCTGGGAGGCCTTCGAGGACCTCTTCCTCCAGGTGACCCTGAACGCCTACCGCGAAAGCCAGATGAACGCCGAGGGCGTCCGCGAGAAAGACGTCCCGGGCAGGACCTGGATGGCGGGCACCCAGCGCCTCATGTACCGGTCCGCGCGCGTCGACGCCGGCTGGGGCGGATTCGTCGCGAAGCACGTCGGCGGGGGCGCCTCGAGCGTCGTCCGGGGCGTCGATGTGTCCCTGCGCCTCAGGCTTTGATTGACAAATCCTGGCCGAAGTTGCTACAAGCTATGCTTCCTTGGGATAACCCCATTAAGCGAGCCAAGCGAGGCACTTCTAAGTGGCACATCATAAGTCGGCGATAAAGCGCATCCGTCGGAATAACAGCGCCGGGATCCGCAACAACCAGTACCTCACGGCCGTCCGCACCGCCGTGAAAAAGTTCCGCCTCGCGGTCTCCAGCGCCGCCGCCGGCACGATCGACAAGGCCACCGTGTCGCCGCTCTTCCACAAGGCGCAGTCGCTCCTCGCGAAGGCCGCCAACAAGGGCGTGCTCCACCCGAACAACGCCTCGCGCAAGGTCGGCCGTCTCGCCGCTCTGCTCAAGACGCTCGAAAGCGGCGCGGCCGCCGCCGCCGTCACGGCCCTCGCCGAGAAGAACTCGAAGAAGAAGTCCGTCGCCAAGAAGGAAGTTGCCGCGGCAGCTCCCGCCAAGGCGAAGGAGCCCAAGGAGACGAAGGCGAAGACGACGAAGCCCAAGAGCTCGAAGTAATCCCTTCGTTCCGTCCGTGAGATCCAACGCCTTCGTCGCCGGACGGAGGCGTCTTCTTGCGTGTAAAAAAGCCGGGGACGCGCCGTTTTCCAAGGGGAAATCGCCGG
>JAYVWD010000410.1:0-2493 GCA_043786345.1 Pseudomonadota bacterium | reverse complement strand
ATTCAAGTGCCTGATTTCACGAAGAATTCCTGGAGACCTTAAAAAAGCGCGCACCCGGGGTCAAGGAGGAATCCAAACCGCCGACAAGCCTGAGGGCTTAAGAGGGGTTACAGGGGAAACAGTCATGACCGTGGTCCTCGCCGTTTTCGCGTCCTTCGCCCTGGTGCTCGGGTTGGCGCTCGGCCATGCCGGCCCCTCGTCGTGGATCCAAGGCTTGAATTACCTGGTCGCGGGCTTTCCGCTGGCGTTCTCGATCCTGGCGCTCGCCAAGGCGCGGGCGACGAAGGACGCGCGGGCGCGGCGGATGTTCGTCTACTACTTCGCGCTGGCGGCGGGGACCTTAGTCTACGGGTGGAACGACGTCGAGCGCCACCGCGCCGAGCTGCGCGCGCGCGAGATCACCGCGGTCCTGGAGCTCGAGCGGGGCGAGTCGGAGCACGCGCGCAAGCGCGGGTTCGTCGTCGAAACCGGCGAGGTCGGCTTCCGGCACAGCATCACCCGCCGCCACATCCTGGACCGCGCTACCGGTCGATGGCGAGACGAGGACGTGGGGTCGGACTGAGCACCCGCATCACGTTCTGGTGGAAGTTCCCCTTGGCGTTGAGGAGCGCCAGGATCGACTCCAGCCCGAACATGAGGCGCGTGACCATGACGAAGTCTTTCGGCAGGGTGGAGTGGCGCTTGTTCTTGCTGTTCACGAGCTGCAGCTGCCGGGTTTTAAGGTCCGCGCGCGACATGCGGAACGGCGCGTCCTCGAGCAGCGGCCCGAGGCTCGTGCGATAGGCCTGGAATTCGTGGGCATAATCGTAGGCCTTCTCGTTCACCACCATGCCGAGCTGGCGCCAGTGGCCCTGCCATTCGGGGAAGTCGCCGCGGATCGCCGCGAGGATCATCTCCTTCCAGCGCTCGATCGTGCCGGGCGTCCAGCGCTTGACGCAGCCGTAGTCGAGGAAGCACACGCGGCCGTCGGCCAAAAACAGGTAGTTTCCGGGGTGCGGGTCGGCGTTGAAGATCTCGTGAGTGAAGATGCTCTCGCAGACGAAGGTGTGCATCACCATCGCGGCGCGGTCGCGCTGCTCCTGGGTGGAGCGCATCAGGAAGTCGCGGAAGCGCTGCGCCTCGATGAACTCCGTGACCAGGATCTTGTCGTTCGAGAAGGGCCCGTAGACGCGCGGGATGACGATGTCGGGGGAGCTGGCGAAGATCTTGCGGAAGGTCGTCTGGTTCTTGGCCTCGATCCGGTAGTCGCACTCCTCGAGGGAGCGCTCTTTGATCTCGGCGATGACTTCCGCGGTGTCTAAGCTGTGGAAGATCGCCTTGAGCAGCGGCGCGACGGCGCCGGCATTCTGGAAGTCGGCGGCGATCGCGTCGGCGACGCCGGGGTACTGGATTTTGACGGCGACGAGCTCGCCGGTTTTTAAGCGAGCCCGGTGCACCTGCCCGATGCTCGCGGCGGCGGTCGCGACGTAAGACCAGTCGTCGAAGAGGGTTTCCGGGCTCTGCTGAAACTGCTCCTGGAAGATCTCGCGGACCGCCTCCTCATCCATCGCCGGCGTCGAGTCCTGGAGCGAGCCGAGGACCTCCTGCACGCTCTCGGGCAGGGCGCCGTCGACGTAGCTCGCCATCTGGCCGACCTTCATCAGGACGCCCTTGAGGTGGCCGAGCTGGTCGCGGATGGCCTCGGCGGCGGCGCGCATCGCGGCCTCCTCGTCGCCGGTGACCTTGGCCTTGAGGAAATGCCCGGCGGTACCCGCGGCGAGGGAGCCGACCTTGGCGGCGCGGCCGAGCCAGCCGGTCTTGAGCTTCTTCATACGAGCCTCAGGCGGACTTTGAGGGCGGCGAGCTCGCTCCCCCACTCGTCCTCGAGCCGCAGGCCGGGCAGATAGGCGGCGCGCTGGCCGGCCGCGAAGCCGGCGCTCAAGGCCGAGGCGGCGCCGGGCAAGGCGCGCGGCGAAAGCGTCGCCAGCTGGTAGAGGCGGCAGGCGATGACGAGGCACGGGAGCGGGCACTCGGTTTGCGCATAAAGGAAGCCTTGGAAGGTCAGGTCGTCGGGCTCGCCGAGGAGCGCGCGCCAGGCCGGCGCCGAGGCGCGGACCCGGTCCGCCAGGAAGCCGAAGGTGTCGGCCGGATCGTTGCGGCTTTTTCCCGGGGACGAGAGGACCGGGATCAGGGCGACGGTGCGGCCCAGCGTGCCATGCTCGAACGTGGCGAGGACCTCCAAGTCGAGCGGCGGCGGCTGGTAGGCGTCCGCCTTCAGCTCATTGAAGCCGGGGTCGCGCTCGGCCTTGTCGACGGCCGCTTCCATGAAGTCGTGCAGGCGCTCGGGGCGTTTGGCCACGAGGTCCATCAACGCGAGGGTCACGGGCAGCGCGTCGTCGCCCTTGAGCGTCGCGAGGACGCCGAGGTGGACCCGAAGCTTGGCGGTGAGCTCGGCGCCGCGCGCGAGCCAGAATTTCAGCGGGAGAGGCATGCCCCCCTATCGGCGGATTTCCC
>JAYVWD010000409.1:0-2318 GCA_043786345.1 Pseudomonadota bacterium | reverse complement strand
CAGGCCAAGGCCGCCGAGGACCAGGGCTTCGGCACCCTGTGGGTGGCCGAGTCGCATTTCTCGAGCGAGGTCCAGAAGCGCCACGCCGAGCCCGTGATCCCCCACTATGAGGGCGAGGTCGGCCTCAACGCCGATTCCCTCCAGCTCGCGCACGCCCTTTTCGCCCGGACGAAGCGGATCGGGTTCGGGACCGCGATCATGAACATCGTCGGCGGCAACGGCGGCCCCATCGCCGCGGCCGACCGGGTGCGCAGCCTCGCCTGGCACAACTCTTTCCTCGCCGCGCCGCGCCGCCTCGACATCGGCATCGCCGCCGGCCGTTTCCCCTATATCAACAAGCCTTTCGGCATCATCCCGCGCGACGCCACCGAGGCGGCCCTGTGGTCCCAGGTCCAGCAGCTGGTCTTCATCGAGGCCCTCGAGATCTTCCTGCGCCTCACCAACGGCGAGACCTTCGGCTCGAACGAGCTCACGCCGCACGTGATCACCCGCAAGCTTTTCCGCGACGACGCCGCCTTCGCCAAGGCCTGCGCCGCGGTTTCCGGGCTCGAGTCCGCCAGCGTCCCGTATACGCCGCGCTGGGCCTTCGAGCCCCTGAAGCTCGTGCCTGAGCTCGACGCCGCCGCGGCCGCCGCGGCGCCGCGCTTCGTCCTCGGCTCGTCCGACCCGGTGGCGCGCGACCACGGCCTCAAGTTCGCCGACTTGGACGTCTTCAACCTCTCCTTCACGCCGCCCGAAATCATCGACCGGACGCACACCGAGATGTTCCAGCGCTATGCGGAGCTGGGCCGCACCTGGGGCCGCCACCGCATGCCGCGCACGGTCCTCGTCTTCATCGACAAAGACCCGGCGGTCGCCCGCCAGCGCGCCTCGCGCTGCTTCGACACCTACATCGAGGCGATGCGCGGCACGGCCGCGTCCCCGCCGAAAGACCTGCTCATGCAGCGGGCCCTCATCGGCGACGCGGCGATGATCCGCGCCCAACTCGACCCGCAGGACCCGCACGGGTTCCAGGCGGACGACCGCCTGATGCTCTGGTTCGAATTCAACCAAACGGACGGCGACGCGATCGTGCGGCAGATGCGGCAATTCGCGGACGACGTCCTGCCTCATTTCGCCTGAATCCCTGGAGGCGCGTTGCGCACCGACATCAATACCGTGTTGACCCATTCCGAGCCGCTCTTCACCTTGGCGCGGCGCGGCGTCGCCGAGGTCGTGATCGGCGGCGTCGGCTACGTGAAGGTGGACGGCCGGCCGGTCCAGGGCAGCGACCCGAGCGTGATGATCATCGCGCGCTCCCTCCTGAAGCCCTGGCAGTTCCTGGCCGTCGACATGCCGCCCGGCGAGCTCGGCCTGGACGACAACGTCTGGGCCCTCGGGCTCGCCTCCCACTCCGGCCAGGCGCACCATATGGAATGCCTGAAGCGCCTGTGCGAGATCGCGCGCGCCGGCGAGGACGAGCTCTTCTGCCCGCGGCACTTCCCGCTCGACCCGGCCGTCGCCTCGATCATGCAGAACTCCGGCATTCAGCCGACGCGCATGCACCACCCCTGCTCCGGCAAGCACCTGCTGCACCTCGCGGCCTGCCGCGCCCACGGCTTTCCCATCGAGGGCTATTGGGACCCGGAGCACCCCCTCCAGCGGCGCCTGGCGGCGATCGTCGGCAAGGAAATCGCCGAGCGCCCCATCTGGATGACGGACAGCTGCGGCCTGCCGACCTTCGCGGTCTCGGCGCGCACCCACCTCAACATGTGGGAACGCCTGGCGACGAACGAGGACCCGAAGGTCCGCCGCATGCGCGCCCTCTGGACGGCCAACGCCCGGCTGGTCGGCGGATACGGGCGGCTCGAGAGCGACCTCATGGAGGTCATGCGCGGCCGCATCATCGTCAAGGAAGGCGCCGACGGCCTGCTCGTCGTCGTCTCGTTGCCCGAGGCCGGCGAGCCGGCGGCGACCGTGATGATCAAGCTCGCGTCCGGATATAGCACGACCTATCTGGCCTTGGCCCTGTGGTCCAGCCTGTCGCGGAGCAAGGACCTCCCCAAACCGCTCACCGAGGTGCAGGATTACCTGCGGTCACGCCTCGAGAAATGGGTGCCCGGCGACCAGGAGCTCATCCTGCCGCCGTACGGCTCATGAAAACCTTCCAATTCGTCGTCATGCCCGACGAGGGCGGCACCCGCCTCGACCAATACCTGTCGGCCCGTATCGCGAAAGAGGGCGCCGAGCTCTCCCGGCGGAAGCTGCGCTCCGTCATCGACGCCGGCGGCGTCTACGTCAACGCCAAGCGCGTCCGCATCGCCTCGCGCGAGGTCGTG
>JAYVWD010000408.1:0-5474 GCA_043786345.1 Pseudomonadota bacterium | reverse complement strand
CGAGAACACTACCTCCCGGCAGTGGTCTCGGGACCAGAGGAAGGCTCTCAACACGAAGGAATCCGAACCGGTGGCGATACCAAGCACTGGGCTGCGGATTGTGGTTGGGGGTCGAAGCTAGCCTTACCCGCCAGTTTCAAAGCAAGACCAGACAAAGAAAAACCCAAGCCAGGCTAAGCTGACTTGGGTCTTCTTTTTGGTCTTGCCAGTCGTGCCGCTGATTATGCGATTCCGAAATCGTGCCGAAAATTCGTGCCGATTCTGATTTTGCCGGTGTAACCCGGCAAAACCACTAGCGGAAAATCACATCATCCCGCCCATGCCGCCCATGCCGCCCATGCCGCCCATGCCGCCCATGCCGCCTGGCATGTTGCCGCCCATTTCCTTGCTGTCCGACGGCCGGTCGGCGATCATCGCCTCGGTCGTGAGGAGCAGGCTGGAAACCGACGCGGCGTGTTGGAGCGCCGTAACGGTGACCTTGGTCGGGTCGATGACGCCGGCCTTGTAGAGGTCTTCATACTTCTCGGTGAGGGCGTTGAAGCCGTCGCCGCCCTTGCCGGCCTTGACCTTCTCGACGACGACGGCGGGCTCGACGCCGGCGTTGAGCGAGATCTGGCGCAGCGGCTCTTCGAGCGCGCGGCGGACGATCGAGACGCCGAACTGCTGCTCGGGGGTTTCGGTCTTCAGGGTGTCTAGGACGTGCTGGGCGCGGATGAGGGCCGTGCCGCCGCCTGGGACGATGCCGCCTTCAACGGCCGCGCGGGTCGAGTTGAGGGCGTCTTCGACGCGGGCTTTCTTCTCTTTCATCTCGGTTTCGGTGGCCGCACCGACCTTGATGACCGCGACGCCGCCGACGAGCTTCGCGAGGCGCTCCTGGAGCTTCTCCTTGTCGTAGTCGGAGGTGGTGTTCTCGATCTCGGCGCGGATCTGCTTCACGCGGCCTTGGATGGCCGGTTGGTCGCCCTTGCCGTCGACGATCGTGGTGTTGTCCTTGTCGATCGTGATGCGCTTGGCGAAGCCGAGCTGCTCCAGGGTCATGTTTTCGAGCTTGTAGCCCATGTCTTCCGACACGACGGTGCCGCCCGTGAGGACCGCGAGGTCGTCGAGCATGGCCTTGCGGCGGTCGCCGAAGCCCGGCGCCTTGACGGCGACGCACTTGAGCGTGCCACGGAGGCGGTTGACGACGAGGGTCGCGAGCGCTTCGCCGTCGACGTCTTCCGCGACGATGACGAAGGGACGGCCGGACTGCGCGATCTTCTCGAGGATCGGCAGGATGTCTTTCATGTTCGAGATCTTCTTCTCGTGGAGAAGAATGTAGGCGTCTTCCATCACGGCGACCATGCGCTCGGCGTCGGTCACGAAGTACGGCGACAGGTAGCCGCGGTCGAACTGCATGCCTTCGACGACGTCGAGGGTCGTCTCGAGGCCCTTGGCTTCGTCGACGGTGATGACGCCGTCGCGGCCGACTTTATCCATCGCATCGGCGAGGATCTTGCCGATTTCCGGGTCGTTGTTGGCGGAGATGGCGCCGACTTGGGCGATCTCTTCGCGGCTCGCGGTCGGGCGGGAGATCTTTTCGAGCTCCTTGACGACGGCCTGGACGGCCTTGTCGATGCCCTTCTTGAGCTCCATGGGGTTGTGGCCGGCGGCCACGAGCTTGGAGCCTTCACGATAGATCGCCTGCGCGAGGACCGTCGCCGTGGTGGTGCCGTCGCCGGCGATGTCGGAGGTCTTGCTGGCGACTTCCTTCACCATTTGGGCGCCCATGTTCTCGAACTTGTCTTCGAGCTCGATTTCCTTGGCGACGGAGACGCCGTCCTTGGTGATCGTGGGGGAGCCGAAGCTCTTCTCGATGACGACATTGCGGCCCTTGGGGCCGAGGGTGACCTTGACCGCGTCGGCCAGGGTGTTCACGCCGGCGAGGATCTTGCGACGGGCGTCTTCGCCGAAATGGATGACTTTGGAGCTCATGGAATTCGTCCCTTAACGAGAGTAATGAAAGATTGGATTAGAGCATCACGCCGAGGAGGTCGTCTTCGCGGAGGATCAGGTGCTCCGTGCCGTCGAGCTTCACTTCGGAGCCGGCGTACTTCGTGAAGAGCACGCGATCGCCGACCTTGACGTCGGGCTTCGAGATCTTGCCGTCGGCCAGGATTTTGCCGGCGCCGACCGCGACGACTTCGCCCTCTTGCGGCTTCTCTTTGGCGTTGTCGGGGATGATGATTCCGCCGGCGGATTTTTCTTCGCTGGCGACGCGCTTGATCAGGATGCGGTCCTGCAAAGGCTTGATCTTCATGCTTCTAGACTCCTCCGAATGGAATAAGTATCTGATCGGACAAGTTTGTTTTGAAAACCCGGCCGATATCTATAGATTCAAGTGAGGGGAATGTAATCGCCCCCCTGAAATTGTCAAGGGGGGCTTAGAAAGCTTTTTTTGAGAGCGGGGGATCGGGGCGGAACTTTGGCGGGGCTCAGAAGGAAACGATCTTCTTCAATCGGTCGAGGCCGAGGGCGTCGCGGGTCGCGTACTCGGGCTCCGAGAAGAGCCGGGCGATCTCCTTGACGAGGTACGACCGGGCGCGGATCGGGGTCGAGCGTTGATGGAGGTCGATTTCGACCGGTGGCAGGGCGCGGTCCTTGAGGATCAGCACGAGGGCGAGGCTGTTGCCGTCGGGGGTGAGGGAGCGGGCGACGCAGACCTTGTCCAGGTCGGGCCACTTGATCGCGATCGCCTTCATGCGGGTCGAGATCGTGAGCCCGTCGCCCCTGATCGAGACGTGGCGGATCGCCGTAAACCAGGTCACGACGATCGAGATCCAGGGCACGATCACCAGCACGGCGAAGCAGGCGAGCATCACGATCGGGTCTGCAAGCGCTGGAAAACGAAGGGAAAGCCGGGACGAAAGCAGGAAGGCGACGCAGCCCGCCAGGCCGAGGGCCGAGGTGTTGACGAGGCTGCGGGGGTACGCCATGAAGCGCCGGCCGCCGCCCGGGATATCGTCGGTGAAATAGAAGTGCTCGCGGTCCTCGAGCTGCTTCCGGATGAGGTAGCCCGAGGCGTCGTCGTCTTCGCGGTCGATCGTGGCGACCCGCTCCCAGACCTTGGACTCTTCCGTGAACCGGCCCTCGTACTCGAACAGGCGGGCGCGGAGCTTCAAGGCTTCGGTGTTCGACGGCCCTAAGGCCAGAAGCTGATCCAAGGCCTCGTGGGCCTCGTCGTTCTTGCCGCTGTCGACGATCGTCCTGATTTGTTTGACGTGCATCATGCTAAAGTTGTCGGCAGCTTGGCCCGGACCCCTGAGCAGGCCGGCCGTGAGGAGCCCTATGAACGTCACCGAAATCCGCGACCTTTGCCTAGAGGCGAAGCGGCTTTACGACCAGGGCGATGGGCGCGGCGCGCGCGCCCAGGCGACGGCGGCGGTGGCCGTGGCGCGGGTCGGCGCCGCGAGCGGGCCGCATTATGCCCTCGGCCTGGCTCTGACGACGGCCGGTCTGCTCGCCGCCCAGGCGGGCGACGGGCCCCAAGCGCGCCAGGCCTTCGACGAGGCCGTCGCGATCGCCCGCGCCATCCGCGGGGACGACCCTGAGCACGCCATCACCCTCCTGGCGCACGCGGCGGCCTACCTGCGCGCCGAGGGCGAGGCGGGACGGGCGGCGGTCCTTGACGAGGAAGGCCTCGCCACCCTGGGCGAGGCCGTCGGCACCGACCACCTCCGGTACCAGCAGCTCAAGGCTCGCCTGGCGCGGCCCGGGGCGCAACCCGGAGCGTGACGGACCCACGTTAAATCTAGGCCGTCATCTTGAGCACGGTCTGCTCGAGGGACTCGGCCTTGATGCCGGGCTCCTGCACCGGGCCGCAGCGCACCAGGATCTCGCGGCGCGAGGGGTGCGGCATGGACGCCATCGCCCGCCCGCCCTTCCGGCTGAAGAAGCTGCCCCAGAGGCCCTTGATCGCCATCGGATAGACCGGCACCGGGGTGCGCGCGAGGATCTTCTCGACGCCGGGGCGGAAACGGTTCATCTCGCCGTTGTGGGTGATCATTCCCTCGGGGAAGATGCAGACGATCTGGCCGTCGGCGAGCTCGGCGGCGATCTGGTCGAAGGCCTTCTCCTTGAGCGCCGCGTCCTCCTTCGCCGGGGCGATCGGGATCGCCTTCGCCGCCTTGAAGAGGAGCTTGACGCCGGGGATCTTGAAGAAGTTGTGGTCCATCACGAAGCGCACCGGGCGGCGGCACGCGGCGGTGATGACGAACCAGTCGATGAAGCTCACGTGATTGCAGACGACGAGGCAGCCGCCGTCGCGCGGGATCTGGTCCCGGCCCTCGAAGCGCAGGCGGTAGATCGTGCTGGCGAGCCCCCAGATCACGAAGCGCATGAAGAACTCGGGAATCAGCGTGAAGACGTAGGCCGAGACCGCGAGGTTCAGGATCGCCGTGACGAGCAGGATCTCCGGCGTGCGGCAGCCGAGCATCACGAGGCCCATGGTGACGACGGCGGAGCCGACCATGAACACCGAGTTGAAGACGTTGTTGGCGGCGATGATGCGCGAGCGGGAGGACTCGTCGCTGCGGTGCTGGATCAGCGCGTAAAGCGGGACGATGAAGAAGCTCGAGAAGATGCCGATCATCGCCAGGTCGAAGAGAACCCGCCAGTGGCTCGCGCCGCCGAGAAACTCGCGGGCGCCCATCAGCACGGCCGGGACCGCCGGATAATTGATGAAGTAGAGGTCGCCGCAGAAGAGGCTCATGCCGATCGCGCCGAGCGGCACGACGCCGAGCTCGATCTCGCCGCGCGAGACCTTGGCGCAAAGCACCGAGCCGACGCCGATCGAAACGGAGAAGACCGCGAGGAGCAGGGTGAAGACGGACTTGTCGCCGCCAAGGGTGTGGTGGGCGTAGCTCGGCAGCTGCGCGAGCAGGACGGCGCCGAAGTACCAGAACCAGGAGATCCCGAGGATCGAGTTGAAAACCGATTCCTTCTTGCGGGTGAGGCGCCAGAGCGCCGCCGTCTCCTTGAACGGGTTCCAGTTGAGCTTTAAGTCGGGGGCCGTCGCCGGGGCCAGGGGGATGAACCGCGAGGCGAAGTAGCCGATCGCGGCGACCGCGACGATCGCCGTCGCCACGAGCCAGAGCGCCGATTCGTCCGCCAGCAGGCCGCCGCCGATCTCGCCGATCAGGATCGCGAGGAAGGTGCCCATCTCGACGGCCGCGTTGCCGTCGACCAGCTCCTCGGTCTTGAGGTGCTGCGGCAGGATCGAGTATTTCGCGGGTCCGAAGAACGCCGAGTGCGTTCCCATCAGGAACAGCGTCACGAAAAGTAGCGGCGTGCTGTTGATCAGGAAGCCGACGGCGCCGACCGTCATGATCGCGATCTCGGCGAGCTTGATGAGGCGCATGATCTGCGACTTCTCGAACTTGTCGGCGAGCTGGCCCGAGACGGAGGAGAAGAGGAAAAAAGGCAGGATGAAGAGCCCC
>JAYVWD010000407.1:0-3372 GCA_043786345.1 Pseudomonadota bacterium | reverse complement strand
TGGCCTTCGCGGCGAACGCCTTTTACGTGCTCGTCTACACGCTCTGCCTCAAGCGCTACACCTCGCTCAACATCGTCATCGGCGGCGCGGCCGGCTCCGTCGGCCCGCTGATCGGCTGGGCGGCGGTAACCGGCAACATCGCCTGGCCGGCGTGGGCGCTCTTCGCGATCATCTTCCTCTGGACCCCGCCGCACTTCTGGGCGTTGGCGCTCAAATACAAAAAGGACTATGCCGCGGCCGGCATCCCGATGCTGCCCGTCGTCAAGGGCGACGAGGAAACGCGCCGGCAGATCTTCGGCTACACGCTGACGCTCTTCCCCCCGATCGTCGCGCTCTTCTACTTCGGCGTCGCGAACGGCACCTACCTCGTGACGAGCGTCGCGGCGACCGCGTGGTTCAGCTGGAAGGCCTGGCAGCTCCTGCGCTCCGGCGACAACGCCAAGGCGATGCCGGTATTCCACTACTCGTGCCTCTACCTCTTCATCGTCTTCGGCGGCCTCACGATCGACCGGCTCGTGGCCGGGCTCTTCTGAAGTGAAGCCGCTCGTCGACGGATTTCGCCGGGTTTTTCTGGGATCCGGCGCGACGTTTCGGAATGCCCACCGGACCTGGCTCTACCTCGGGTTCCTCGTGCTGATCGTCGCGGTCTTCGCCTGGCGGGGCTTGGCGGCGTCATGAGCGTCATCGCGGTCACCTCGGCGACGATCTGCGCCCGGCCCGAGCTCCGGGCCCGGGTCGAAGGCCTGCTGGCGCCGAAGCACCGGATTCGCTTCGCGACCTTCACGAAGCCGGGGCGGGAGGACCTGCGGGCGTTTCTCGCCGGCGCCGACGGCGCTTTGATCGGCCGCGAGGTCATCGACGAGCCCCTGCTGGCGGGCTTGCCGGACCTGCGGGCGGTGTCGGTTTACGGCGTGGGTTTCGACAACGTCGACGCCGCGGCCTGCGCGAAGCGCGGCGTCGCCCTGCTCGTCGCCCCGGGCGTCAACGCCGACGCCGTCGCGGAGCACACCCTGGGTCTCATGCTCGCCGTCCTCCGCAACATCGCGCGGAACGACCGGCTCCTCCATGAGGGGGTCTGGAACAAGGACGGCGGCCGGACCCTGCAGGGGAAAACCGTCGCCATCCTCGGCTGCGGCGCGGTCGGCAGCCGGGTCGGGCGGCTCCTTAAGGCCTTTTCATGCCACATCGTGTTAAACGACATCCTAGCCAAGGCGGAACTGGCAGCCGAATTGGGTGGTTGCGAGCTTGGGATTGAGGCCGCGCTGCAAATTGCCGATATCGTTACCGTGCACGTGCCGCTGACGGCCGTGACCCGGGGGCTTTTCGACGAAAAGGCCTTTGGGCAGATGAAGCCGGGAGCCGTGCTCGTCAATACCAGCCGGGGCCCGGTGGTAAGGCTCGCGGCGCTAAAAAAGGCGCTGAAGACAGGCCAGGTTGCGGGTGCAGGGCTGGACGTTTTCGAAAACGAGCCCATATTGGATGCGGAGCTCTTTGCTCATCCGGGGGTCGTGGGCACGCCGCACACGGCCGGTAACGCGCGGGAAGCCGTCGAGGCGATGACCGACGCCGCCGCTGCCAAGCTCCGGGATTACCTCTAAGGACCGACGATGATCGACAGAATCAAAGAAGTGATCGAAAACGAGATCAACCCTCAGCTGGCGCTCCACGCCGGCGGCTGCGAGCTGATCGACGTCGACGACGGGATCGTAACCCTGCGGATGCACGGCGGCTGCGCCGGGTGCCCGTCGAGCACGATCACGCTCTTCAACGGCATCGTCCCGATCCTCAAAGAGCACGTTCCCGAAGTCAAAGACGTGATCCTCGCCTGATTCTTGCCAATTCCGGCGGCGCAGCGGAAAATGATTCCATGCGCTCCCTTCCCCTGTTCCTCCTGATTTTACCGGTCGCGGGCCTCTCGCTCGGCGGCGGGACCCGTCGCGAGGTCGTGCCGACGAAGTACCCGGCCGAGCCCGGCACCTTCACGTCGACGACCGCCAAGCCGCCCCATGTGAGCGCCGGCAGGCCGGCGGACGATGCCCCGGGGTACTTCGTCCCCGACGACGCCGAAACGGGCACCTGGAAGGTCACCGACACCATCAACGGCAAGAAGGTGGCCACGGGTTCCGTCCGCCTTTTCAAGTTCGACGCCGCCGGACGCGGCGCCAGGATCGGCGAGATCCAGGCCGGCACCGTCGTCTCCCTGAAAGGGATGCGCACCGTCGACAAAGCCGTTTTTTATGCGATTCCCTGGGAAGGGAAGATCGCCTGGATCAACGGCTACTTCCTCGAGCGCGGCGGCCAGCCCGCTCAAACTGCGGCAACTGCCAAATAGCTCGACACCCGCGGCATCAATGATTTCGAGCACTTGAGCGAGGGGCACCGTGGCATGCCCCTTGCTCAAGGGTCGTCGACTGCGAGGCAGGTCGCGCTCTCAGGCTGATGTGGCAAACCGCTGATGTTGATAAGGTACCGGCTAATGGAAATCGCATCCGTCGTATTCAAGCACAACTTCGACAAGGGCATGCTCGACCAGATCGACACCCTCCGCACCGTCCGCTTGCAAATGGCTGAAAAAATGCTCCGCGAGATCGACCGCGTCAGCGAAGAGCTGAACACGCGCGGCCTCGTCGGCCCCAAAGGCGTGGACAAAGCCGAGCTGCGCGCCGAGCTCACGTCCCGCATCAAGATGATGCGCGACCGCCTGAAGCGCCCCGACGTGATCTTCTCCGACGAAATCAGCCTCTACGTCGACCTCCTGGAAGCGGCCGACCGTGCCGAGGAAGAGGACGAAGACGACGCGACCGAGGAGTGAGCCGTAAGGGCTCCGGCGCGAAAAACGGGTCGATCCTGCGGGATCGGCCCGTTTTCGTTTGCGGTCGCCGTCGGTGCCCAACCCTTCGACACGAGCCGCGCGGCCGGTCTGCGCCGCTGCGGGGCGCCGGCGATTGCGCCGACCGATGGCCGCGATAGGCCGCCGCTATCTGAGTCATGGGCGAAGGCATCGAAGTCGAAGCCAAGCGCGACGCCAAAGCCGTCTCGGTCATGCGCTACATCCCCGACTTCAAGTCCACCAAATGGACCCTGGAAATCCCGACGCTGACGATCGCCCTCGGCGCGGCGAGCGTGAAGTTCCAGACGAAGCTGACCGAGGTCACGCCGCCATCGTCGATCGTCGGGCCGCTGCCCGGCCAAGTCGAGACCACCAAAGTGCGCAAGGCCGACTGCGAAGCGAGCTTCGCGGCGTTCTGACCCGCGCGGTCGGGTGACCGCGACCGGTCACTTCTCGTACTTGCGACTATCCATTTATATCAATTAGTTGAATTGGCTCACCAGTCACACTTTGGGGCGGGTGGCCTTTTCCTTCTCCGACTC
>JAYVWD010000406.1:0-1581 GCA_043786345.1 Pseudomonadota bacterium | reverse complement strand
TGCACGAGGCGGCTGCCGTCGCGGATCACCAGCGAGTCGAGCAGCGAGTCCTTGCCGAAATGCCCCGCGAACACGGCCCCAGGCGTGCCGATCGCGACGCTGCGGGCGCTGAGGCCGGGCATGGCGCTGCGCTGATCGCTGCGGACGAGAAAGCGCTTGTTGGCATCCTGCCACTCGAGGACCGCCAAGGCGTCCCGGTTGGCGACGATCAGATTGGCATGCTCGGCGTTGGTGATCCGACCGGCCGCCATGACGTCGTCGGCAAGCAGGGTCCAGGAGTCGACGGTCGTCGACGCCAAGGGGCCGAGCTCCTCCCAGCCGCTGCCACTGAAGCGGAAGAGGCCGACCCAGGACGCCGACCGGAAGAGCGCCTGCGGGCGCCCTTCACCCGTAAAGTCGGCGATCAGATGCTGGTCGTCGCCACCCAGCGACCAGTCGCCGACGCGCGTGCCGACGACGCTCTTGGACGTGAACTGGCTGCCGTCCCACCCGAGCACGCCGAGCCATCCCGGGCTTTGGATCAGGACGTCGTCCAGGCCGTCACCGTCGAGGTCGCCGGTCTGGACTTTATTGAGATCGCCGAGGTTCCAGCCGCCGACGAAACGGCCGAAGGTCTGCCGCACGAACAGCTTGTTGTCGGCCTGCTGCAGCAGCACCGCGGCGCCGTTACGCATGCAGAACATCTGGCCGCCGGCCGCCGCGTGGTCCGGCAGAAAGCGCCCGCCCGTGCAGCGGTCGCCGTGCAGACCGGCTATGCAACCCCTGGGCCGGACGCCGCTCGTGCCTACGAATTCCTTTACCGCCGCCCCACCGCAGCCGATCGATCGCGAAGTAGCAGACCTCCGTGGGCCAATGCCCGACGGTCGGTCTTGGACTCGGCAGCGCGGCGCAGTGCGCCGCCGTGATCGTCCTGATCGTGCCGTCCGCGCCCGTCCTCGGGTTCGCGATGCGGACGGTCGCCGGGATGCAGACGATCCAAGGCGCGGCGGATCAGTTCGCGACGACGGGGACGCCGGCGCCCCGCGACGTCGGGCCGGGGCTGCACGCGGCGTTCGCGCCGAACAAGCTGGTTTTACGCTCCAGTATGAGCTCTGTTACACCAACGTCCTCTACATGCTTGACCTGGGCGGCATCCCGCGCCGCGCGAAGGACCGCCGCGACGGCGATCCGCTCGTCATGGCGGGCGGCCCGTGCGCGTCCAATCCGGAGCCGGTCGCCGCCTTTTTCGACTTCTTCATCATCGGCGAGGGCGAAGAGGTCGCCGTCGAGGCGCTGGAATGCCTGGCCGAAGCCAAGGCGGCAGGGCTCACGCGCACCCAGACTCTGGAACGCCTGAGCGGCATCCAGGGCGTCTACGTGCCGCCGAATAACACGGCCGTCTTCCGCGAAGGCGACGGCCGCTTCGTGGAGCTCGTGCCCGCGGTCCCGCACGCCCGGCGTTGGGTCGAGCGCCGCATCATCAAGGACCTCGACGCCGTCCCTTACCCGACGCGCCCCGTGACGCCGGCGATCACGCCGATCCATGAGCGCGTCTCGGTCGAGATCCAGCGCGGCTGCACGCGGAGCTGCCGCTTCTGCCAG
>JAYVWD010000405.1:0-1782 GCA_043786345.1 Pseudomonadota bacterium | reverse complement strand
CCAGCGCCTGCCCGCTGCGGACGCCGACCGGCAACATGCGGGGCAGCTATCAGATGGGCGGGGCGGACGGCCGGAAGTTCGCGGTCAAGATCCCGCTCTTTTTTTTGCGGCATCCGGACACGTTTCATTGACCGTGGCCGTCAGGAGCCTCAAGTGACCCGATCCCTCAATGGTCTGCTGCTTTTCGTATTGTTTCAATGGCTTCCCGCCGCCGGGGCGAACGGGGCGGGCGGCCTGACCGAGATCCCGAAGTATGAGCGGCCGGTCACCGACCAGGCGAAGGTGCTGTCGCCCGGCGCCGTCGCCGCGCTCGAGGCGCGGTTGCTCGCGTTCAAGGCGGAGACGCGGCACCAGATCGCGGTGTTCACCGTGCCGAGCCTCGGCGGCGAGGCGATCGAGGCGCTCGGCTTGCGCGTCGGCCACGCCTGGGGCCTCGGGACCAAGGAGAACGACGACGGCGTGCTCGTCCTCCTGGCGCCGAACGACCGCAAGGTGCGCATCGAGGTGGGCTACGGGCTCGAGGGCGCGATCCCGGATGCGCGGGCGAAGCAGGTCGCCGCCGACCTGATGGCGCCGAAGCTCAAGGCCGGCGACGTGGACGGCGCGGTCAAAGCCGGCGTCGAGCGCCTCATGGAGCTCGCGCGGGCGGAGTCGAACGCGCCCACGACCACGCCGGCGCCCCCGGGGAAGGAGCCGGAGGTGGGCCGGCCGAAAGCGCTCTTTCCGATCCTCGGGACCTTGGGTTTTGTGCTCGTCATCGCGTTCGTCAGCTGGCGCGAAAAGCGGAAAAAGGGCGCAAGCCTTGGGTCGAGCGGGGCGAACTGGCGCGACGAGTCGTCGGCGTCCACCTGGCTCGCGGCAAACTCGCGGTCCCGGTCCTCGAGCTCCTCCGACTCCTCGTCGTCTTCGTCGTCTTCGTCGTCGTCGGATGACAAGGGCGGCGGCGGCGACTTCGGCGGGGGCGGGGCGTCGAGCGACTACTAGGAGCCTGCGACAGTTTCACTAGATTTACGGCGCATTTTCCGGCGTTCTGAATTGAGCCGACCGGAGGACCGCCGATGTTTCGTAGCGACCTGACTGAACAACGCTCCTTTTTTGCCTTCACCGTCAGAGATCTCGTCGCGGACCATTCGGATGTATGGCTTTATGTCGATCTCTTCGATCATCTGGATCTGATGGACTTCTGCTAGTGCGGCCGGTCTTCGTTCGCTTCACGCAGTACCTGATGCCGGTCGTCATGACGATGGTGGTGCTGGCGCTTAATACGGTCTTTTTTTACGGCATCGCGGCTGCAGTCGCCGGTATCTATGTCGATGGGATCCTGCCAGCGCCGCTCGCGGCGGCGGGTGTGACCGCAATGGTCTGAGTGCTGGGCGCCTTCGGAGCGCGGGGGGCCCGAGTCGCCTCGTTCACTCCACTCACCGGGCACGGCGTTGAATGAGAGCGAGCACTTTGGGAGGCGGATGCGCGATATCACGCTATGAAGTCGCGGGACTCGGTTTGAACGCATTTCAGATATGGCCTTGGGCTTGCATCGGGTGACTGGAATGCATCATTAAACCCGCAAGCGGGACGAGCCATGACCGATCGCCATGCTTCTATGCGCGTCCTATTTATCGAGGATAGCCCGAGCGACGCCGCGCTGCTCGCGGTGGCGCTACTCGACGGTACGGGTGGCGAGCGCTTCTCGGTGCAAACGGCGCCGACCCTCGCCAAAGGGCTTGCGATCCTCGAGGGCGGTGGGACGGACGTCGTGCTTCTCGACCTCAACTTGCCTGACAG
>JAYVWD010000404.1:0-8999 GCA_043786345.1 Pseudomonadota bacterium | reverse complement strand
CGGCTTGCTGCCGATCTCGATCATAGGCTTCGGCTTGAGCTCGGTTTCCTCGCTAAGGCGAGTGCCAAGTCCACCGGCCAGAATAACGGCCTTCAAACGAGTCCTCCTGCAGCGGCTAAAAACGTGCCCATTTCTAGCAAGTTCTAGGAGTTTGGGGAAGTCTCATGTGGGGGATAGGGGGCGCCCACGGCGGACTTTTGCCGGGCCAAACGGGGGGAAAACACGTTGCATAGAGGCTCGGACATGCTAGCATCGCTGGGAAAATTAGCTGCGCGCGCCTTCGTGACCTCTCCTTCCAGGGGTGGTGCGAAGGACTCGAAATGCCCTTTTCCAAGGAAAAATTGCCCTTGAAGCTGACGCTCGACACCGACAACAACACCATCACCCGCGAACTCGACGCCAAAGTCGAAAAGTTCGATTTATATTCCACCCAAGGGTTCGAGCTTCTCTCCCAGGCTTGGGTGAAAGTGGGTTGGAACCAGAAGTACTCATACACATTTTCTTGGTTTGGGCGTCCCATCATCCAGCTGCCTGAGGACATGGTCCGCATGCAGGAAGTCATCTACAATTTGAAGCCGGACGTCATCGTGGAAACGGGGATCGCGCACGGCGGCTCGCTCATATTCTATGCGAGCCTGTGCAAGGCCTTTGACCGCGGGCGCGTGATTGGAATCGACATCGAGATCCGCCCGCACAACCGGGCCGCTCTGGAGGATCATCCCCTAATTCCGTACGTCACTTTGATCGAGGGTAGCTCGGTCGATCCTTCTATCGTTGCGAAAGTCAAAGGGTTGATCAAGCCGGGCGAGAAAGTGTTGGTGATCTTGGACTCCAATCATCTGCGCCAACACGTTCTCAGCGAGCTGCGTGCCTATAGCCCCCTCGTGTCGGTTGGGTCGTACATCGTGGCGACCGATGGCGTCATGACTCAGGTCTACGATGCGCCGCGCGGCACGCCGGGCTGGAAGACCGACAATCCAGTGCATGCCGCAAGGGAATTCCTCCGGGAGAACCCCGACTTTGCGCTGGACGTCCCGTCGTGGCCGTTCAACGAGAGCGAGCTGAAGAAGACCGACGTCACGTATTTTCCGGAAGCCTGGCTGAAGCGGACCAAGTGACGTTGGTGAGGAGCGGCCAGCCGCCAGGCTTCCGCATCCTCGCCGCTTCCCGAATCAAATCGTCTTGATGATCAAACCTTGGCCTGTCGGCAGCGAGATCGGCTCCGGAATTCCCAGCTCTCGACAAGCCCGATCGATCGCTTCTTTCTGGAGATGCATGCCCTTGAATCCGTAGTCATCGAGGAGCACGAAACCCGGGCTGCTCATTTTTTCGTAGAAAAACTTCAGGGCGCAGTATTCGGGATGCGCATTGTTCATGTCGATATGCAAATACGAGACTTTCTTGTCCCTGAAGAGCTCCTCGTTTGCATGAAGGATGTCGGGCACGGTGCCTTTGATCATGTGGATGTTTTTGAAGTCCTTGAAGCGCCGCTGGTTTGATTCGTAACTGGAGTCCTGGTAGGAGCGGAGCTTCTTCTTGCGAAACTCCTCGTCGCTCAGGCCGCCCTTTTCCTCAGCGGTAGCATACTTCGGGTCGACGCTCTCGTAGGTGTCGATGAGGTATGAATCCGGCAATCCGCCCTCGATGTACTTGTTCATCGCCAGAGTCAGGATGCCTTCGCCGACGCCGCACTCAACGAAGATCGAGTCCTTGACCCGTCTCGCCTGCTCGGCGAGCTTGATGGCAATGTAGATCCGATACTCGTGGTAAACGGAGTGCTTGACGTTCGCGCGGACGAACGTGATGACGTCGTTGAATTTCTTGTCGCTCTTGAAGTTTACCTGATGGGATGTGAAAAGGCCGTCCGCCCGGAAGGACAGCTCTTCGGAGTGCAAGGCCGACTCGGGCGACAGGAGCACCCTCAGATTGACCAGTCTGGTGAATTTGTTGATGCCCTTTTCCAGGGAGGACACGATTTCATGCTTCAAAATAGACCTCTTGATTGAAAACAAGCGGGACCTGACCAATCAACCGTTCGTTGGGATGGCGGTCGACATTTTAAGAAACTGGTGTCTTTTCCCCTTCAGCGACATGAGCTTCAGGAAATAGAAGTAAGCAAACATCTGCGACAAAAGATCACCGAGGGTGCAGCTCCATTTGATCGCCCCCTTGAGCCAACGTAGCGACTGAATGCTTTGTTCCTCGGTGCTCTCGTTGAAGCGGCAGTATACCCGGCCTTTGCTGCGCGATGCATAGGATTCGCCGTTGTTGCGGGGCGTGAACCAGCTCGTCACGGCGTTCACGGCGGTACAGACGTTGGGGTCCCACGCTTCCTTGGCGATCTTGCGGATCTCCTCCAGGTCCTCTTCGCCGATGTAGTGCGTGCCGGTATCGCGATTGTTGTACGGCACGTACTTGATCCGACTCTCGTCCCGGAACAGCATCGGCATGTCGCTGATGAGGATCTTCCCCTGGACGCAGGTCACGATCTGATCCAACAGCTCCTGTCCGGACCCGAAACGAATGCGATTCCCGAGCGTCATACTTGCCACGAAGGCGCTCTTGCGCCGCACGCTCCAATAGATCGGGGGCGCGCCGCCGGTGCAGAGGCGCTGGAGATTGATGATCCGCAGGGCGGGATCCTCCCCGTTGACGTCGATGCCGACGAAGCTGTCCGTCCAGAAGGTGATCCTCCGGAGGCCAAGGAGCGGGCGCGCGAAGGTTATGTATCTGCCGACGGCGGCCGAATAGTCGGAATGCTTCGACAGAAAATCGGCGGCCATGGACAGGTATTCCGGAAAGAATGGATCTTCATCGGTTCCGATGGCGAGGAACTCCTCGTCCGAGGCATTGAGGTAGTTGAGCAGCCGTGGGATCACCCCCTCTTGATTCGGCGTGGCGAGGCGAGTCACGAACTTGCGGTTTTGGTCGGCGGCGGCCTGATTCCGTTCTTGATGCTTTGGATCATCGCTGGCATCCAGAACCACGATCTTAAAGTCCGGCTTCATGCTCGCGTAGACGTCGAGAACCCGCCGAAGCTTGAAAGACCGGTTGAAAGTCGGAATGATGACCAGATTCATCAAGTGTGTCCTCGTTGGCTAGCTGATACGGTCCACGGCCGCTTTCGGCTTTGTCGCGGGAATGAGATCCGACAGCTGCTCAGGTGGGCGCACGTCGTTTTCTTTTACGAATTTGTAGAGGCCAAATTGGAGCTGCAGTACGAGTCGCGGTGCTTTTACGGGAGTGGCCGCCTTATGGACGCACAAGGTGTCCTCGGCAAAGCCCATGCCTTGGGGGCCTACGACTTCGAGAACACGCTCCTTGCCGTAGAAGGTCTCGACCTCGGTATCCTCGAAGCGGCGCGTCACGAAACGATCCTTGAAGCGCACGTGCGGCGCCTGCTTATTGGAGCCGGCGACCGCCCAATGACCTCCGTCCTTTGGGGCTACGTCAGTAAGATAGAAAAAGAACTTCAGGAACTTGAAGTCGTCGACGTCGCGGTGGAAGAAGTGCGCATGTTTCATCTGGTCGGCCCGGTTCGGAGTCACCGGGTAGGTCCACCAGAGAACCGCGCCCAGATATTGCGGGACGCAGCCAAGGTAATTGAGGGCGATCAGGTTGAGCAGCGGATCATTGGCGATCCGTCCGATGGCCGCGCAATTCGGCTGAGCGTTGAAGTACTGCGCCAGGAGGATTTCCTTTCCGAGCGCTGCCTCAGCCGCCTTCAATTCTTGGGGCGCAAAGCCCCACTTCGGATTGCGAAAGGCATAGACCGGATTCGTGGCCGCAAACGCCTTGATTTCATCGACTTCGGTCGGCGGCAAAGCCAAGCCGAAGCCGAGCCCGTTCTCCTTGAGCTTAGTCATAAACGGTTCGAGCGCGACGCCTGGAAAGATCGATTCATCCATTCTCGAGAGCAAAGTTTTGCGCCGCGCCTCAGCCCGGCGTCGGCCAAGTGCCCGTTTGGCAAAGGCAACGAGGGCTCTTACCCAGGCGAACCGCGCGAGGCCTCGCATCAGGACATAGTCGGGGTTGACCAGGATCGAGCGCAGAAGAGGCGGAAGATCCGCCCTGTCCAACAGGGGAGACCGGCGAAGCGGGAGCGCGGGCTGGTCGACGTTGACGTTCAAGCCAAGTCACCTCGTACAAAGAGGTTGCGGACGCCGTCGACCCAGGAAAACAAGGGTCGACGGCTGAGGGTTTCATGGGTTGCCCCGATGGGCGCGGCGAGCGGGTCGACTTCGAGGCCGTCGTAGTCATGGCTCAGCAACCTCGCGACGAGGGCATCTTCCGCGGCATCGTCGGCGGCGAACGTCTCATCGTCCGGAATGATCTGGTGCCCGGTCAAGATCCTGACCAGACGGTCCGTATCGAAGTCGTCGGCATAGCGGAAGCTCGTGGTCTTGAGCGCGCGGATGCTGTCACGGAAGAGGGCGTACCGATGGGCATACGTATAAACAAAGCGCAGGGTCTTCTTGACCGTCTCCGCGGGCGTCTGGGCGAGGCTGTTGACGCCGAAACGCCGGAGCTCGTCGTCGCTCGTGATCGCGGCCGCGATCCCCGCGCTCTGGTATTGGCACTTGCCGACCGTGACGATCTTCTTGCCCATGAGGCCGGCCTCGAACGCCGCCGAGCTGCCGTTGAGGACGATGACGTCCGCCTGCCGGATGAGGTGCGAGGTATCGGCTTTGGCGCTGCCCGGAATGTAGTGGACGCCGTTCTCTTTGCACCACTTGAGATAGTAGGCTTCGATACGCTCGCCGCCGACCTTGTTGAGGCTCTCCGCCCAGCCGGGATGACCGCGCAGGACGCAGGAGTCGAGGGGGACCCCCAGGCGCAAGGCGACCACTTTGAAAAGCGCCGCGTCGTCGTCCCAGGAGCTCGTCCAGTCCGGATGGGAAAGCCGCTCGTTGCGGCTCGAGGGCAGGATGAGCACTTTGGCCGCGGAATGCGGCACCGGCCAATCGATCGCCTCGGACGCCGTATTATAGGCGCGCCATTCCAGGTGACTCTGTTTTTTGAACCTGCTGACGATGCGCGACGCGGCGTGGGAGGCCTGCGCCGCGGTGAGTGGCTTGTCGCGGTACTGCCGCACCAGGCGGTCCATCTCCGTCAACGACAGACAATTGGCGCCAGGGTAGAGGTGGATGCCGTTTCCAAACCAGGTGCGTTCCATGCAGGTGAATGGCGTGCCGGCGTCGGTACACGCTTCAATGACGGCCCGGGTGACGTCCATCCGGCCATTGAACGCCATCACGTGGTCGAGCCGGTTGGCCTGCAGCCACTGGCGGGTATTCTCGTAGACCACTTGAATGGGCTGGTGAAGCAGCTCCTGGATCGCCAGGACTTCGGGCGCGCGCATGTCCTTGGGATCCTCGATCCGCGTCAAAGTATACGCGCTCGAGCGCGACAGCTCGGAGAGGCGCTCGCGACCAAGCTCCGTCGTCAGCTCCGGCTTGAGAAACGTGACGTTGTCGGACTCGTACGAGAAGAGGCTCCCCGCGACGCACTTTGAACACTCGATCGCCTTGACGCCATTCTTGGCAAGCAAGTTGTAACAGGTGCTTAACGAGCCGCGGCAATTCAGGAAGAAGGTCTCATGACCGGCTTTGCGCAGATGTTTGGCGAGGTAATGCATGTGCTCGACATGCGGCCTCCAGGAAAACATCGTGACGAACCCGATTCTCATCGCTCTCTCTTCCACGAATCGACGGGGCCCATCCCATTGCGCGCGGCGCTAGAGGGCGAAATGAATGCCGGTCTGAAAATAGATCGACAAGGGCCACGTCTATCTTGCTTGAAAATAGCCCTGGAAAATAAGCGCCCGCCTTGACTTGGGGCCCAAGCATGCCATAGCTGGTGAAATCCGCCAAGCGATTCCACGCCGCTCACGTGATCCAGAATCTATTGATATCACTAGCTTATTAATCATTCCAGGTTGACTTGGTTGCCGAGAATCCGCTAGATTCTTGCGACTCGGCGACCACGCTTTCTCCCAGACCAGGTGTCGGACGGACACACTGAGCCGAGGCATTTCAGATTTGCAGAGGCAGAGCGCATGGAAATGGCAAAAGGACTCTATGTGGCTGACCTAGCAAAGAGACAGCACCGGGGCCTTTCATACCTGATCTTCGCCCCCGGTCGGTCGCTTCTGCTCGTCTTCGACTTCACCGTCAACATCGTCGTCTTCAGCGTCGCGATGGAGTTCGCTCCCCGGATCGCGGTCGTCGCCCAACACGCGTCGCTTCTTTTCATCGCGACGGTTTTCGCGACGTTTTTCGCCTTATTTGGGCTCGGCGCGGGATATTACGAGCGCAGCCGCCGCTTTGTCTTGTCCAACATAGGGGTCGTGGGATTCGCGGTGGGGCTCGCCGCCACGATCGCCAGCTTGGCCGCGCACTACTTCATCTACTACTCCGTCATCGGTCGACTCAGCCTCTTGTACGGGTTCTTCAGCTCATTCTTGGTGCTGTTCGTCTCCCGGCTCTTTTGCCGTCGCTATCTCCTTTCGCATCCCTATGGCTTCTGCGTCGTCGACAACAGTCCACATCTCGATGATTTCAAGCGGTTGGGCTCGTCGCGCCGGCGTGATCGCGACCTTTTTCGGTTCGTCGGCGTCGACTTGCGCGCCGAGGAGTCCGCGCAGGAGTGGCTCTCGAAACTTCTGGCTGCCGACGTCGGCGTCGTGGTGATGACCCGCTCCGCGGTCGACAGTAAGCCGCAGTTCCTGGATTTGATCGGCGAACTCTACTCTTACGGGATCCGCGTCGTCGACGAGATCGATTTTTTTGCTCAAACGTTCGAGCGTCTGCCGATCGACGTGATTTCCCGCAACTGGATCCTCAATAACGGCCTGGACCCGCGGCGCTATTTCACCGACACCGCCAAACGCGCCATCGACGTCGTGATGAGCGCCGCGGCCCTGACTCTGGCGTCGCCGATCTTTCTGTTGATCGCGCTGTGCATCAAGCTTTCGAGCCCGGGCCCGATTCTCTTTATGCAGCCGCGGATGGGGCGGTTCGGGAGGCCGTTCTTCATGCATAAATTCAGGACGATGCACGACGCCGACTGCCGCACGACGGCTGAAGAGGGCTTCACGAGGCTCAATGATCACCGCGTTACCCGGATCGGACGCCTCATCAGACCCCTCCATTTCGACGAGCTACCGCAGCTCTGGAATATTCTGAGAGGCGACATGTCGCTCGTCGGCTCCCGCCCGGAGGCCCTGCCTTTCGCCCGTCAGATGCAGAAGCGCTTGGAGCTTTATGAATTCCGGTACCTCATGCGGCCGGGCCTGACCGGTCACGCGCAGATCATGCAGGGTTACGCCATGGACACGGTCGAGGACACCAAGCACAAGCTGAGTTTCGATCTGTACTACCTGGTAAATCACAGCCTGTTGCTGGATATTCGCATCATCCTGCGCACTTTGTTCGTCTTCGCGAAGAAGGCGCGGTGACCGGTGACGGAGGCGGTGGTGGCTGACTCGCCCATATCGATCGTATTGCCGGCCTTCAATGCAGGTCAGTTCATCCGGCGGACGATAGAATCGATTAGAGCCCAGTCCCACAGGGACTGGGAGCTGCTCGTCGTCGATGATTGCTCGACGGATGACACCGTGAAAGTTGTCGGCGAGCTGGCGAAGCAGGACGCGCGCATCCGTTTGATCGCTTTGACCAGGAATTTCGGCGGCCCGGCTGGCCCGCGGAATATCGGCGTATCCGCGGCGCAAGGCGAGTGGATCGCGATGATGGATGCTGACGACATTTGGCACCCGAGAAAGCTCGAGTTTCAGATAAAGCATCTGGCTTCGACCGGCGCGGCATTTTGTAGCACCAAGATGCTGGATTTCTGCCGCGATGATGAAATCAGGTTCCAGCCCGTGGAGACGATCTCCGTCGAGGCGATCACCTTTTCGCAACAGCTCCGGAAGAACCGAACGCCGAACTCTAGCGTTGTCGTGCGGCGCAGCTTGCTGCTCGCCTGCCCTTTCAATGAGGATTTGCGTTACAAAGCCACTGAAGACCTGGACTGCTGGCTGCGCATTCACGAGCGGATCGGGAGCAGCATCAAGCTCTCATTTCCCTTTCTCCACTATCGGCGCTCCGCCAATCAGATCTCCGGCTCGAAGCTGAAAATGTTGCGGCGGAAATTCTTCGTGCTCGGACAATACCGATTGCAGTCGGGTGTGCCGCTGGGCTGGCGAAAGTACTTCTATATCTTCGCTTACATCAACTATTCGATCTACTACCGGCTTCTCAAACGGTCCCTTTGATCGGAGGCCCGAGGGCCTTGTCCGAGCTTAGGCGCGTCCTGGGCTCATCCGCGCGTCGTGGTTTGACTCCCTTGACGCTCAAATAGGTAAAGGCCAGGAAGTAAAGTAGGGCGCTCGGCCAATAGTCCAGGATGCGATTGGTCACAAAAAAGACCATCGATATGGCAACAATCCAGCTGGAAAAGAGCAAATCAGGAGATTTTGACACGATCCCGCGGTAAAAGACGAACATGTTTGCCGCCAGGAACAACAGGACGACGGGAAAGCCAAAGCTTACGAGGTAAGAAGTCCAAAGGCCGTCGCCGTTGTACATTGGAATGAAGGCGGGATGCCCGAACACCAGCGAAAGAGGCGATTCGGCCATCATCCCCAAACCGGTCAGGAGAAAAACGAGCCGTCCGGAAATCGAGAGAGAGCTTTCGGGTTGATAGTCGCCCGATACGAGGTCCCGCAGACTGGAAAGCTTCCCAAGAACATGTTCCATGCTTCGAACGTTCGATACATGGCCAGAACTCACGGCATAAGCCGCTACCGGCACGGCGACGCAAAGCAGGAGAATCGTGATTTTGGATGACACACGACGTGCGAGGATGACGAGATGAAACCCCAAACAAACTAGTCCGACGATCGCCGACACCAGGGAGCCCGTCAGCATCGTCGCGAGGAAGAGGGGGATGGACAGGTGTCTGAGGCGCGGGGGCAGGAAGAAATGGCTGGCGATACC
>JAYVWD010000403.1:0-7313 GCA_043786345.1 Pseudomonadota bacterium | reverse complement strand
AACGGGAGCAGATGCTCGGGCTCGCCGCGGCCCCGGAAGAAGTCGCGGATGAAGACGGCGGTGGTGAAGGCCTCGTTCCAGCCCAGACTTTCGGCCAAGGTCAGCACGCCGGCCGTGGCCGCCATGAATTCCGCCTTGTTGAACGGCAGGCGGTGCGAGGACAGGAGCCCGAGCGCAAAGGCGCGCGGCAGAAACACGTCCTCGGCCTCGGTCACGAAGAGGCTGACCCGCAGGTCCACGAGCTCCGCATGCTCGCGGCTGAGCGCCAGGATCTGGAGTCCGTTGACCTTATCCTCGGCGTAGAGGCTCGAAATCAGCCAGGTGGGCTCCTTCGTGAGGATGCCCATTGCTTCTCCGAGCGACGGCACCGCGATGGTGTTGGCAAACCCCTGCGCGCGCAGCGCGGACGACATCATCAGCCGCGTCGAGCCGGCCTGGTTGCAGACGATGACCCGCACGGTTTTGTTCTTGAAGGCTTCCATCGCACCCTATAAATGGGAATCGATCGGTAGCCACAGAGCTTATCCGCGTTGGGAGTCCAAGGCTACTGACGCGGCGGCGGCGGCCGGCAGCAACGCAGGATGGCGTCGCGCAAGGCGGTCTGCGGGCCACCCTTTCGAAAGGACCCGGCGGCGCCTAAACGCACGGCAATATCCCCCAGGTCGGGCTCGGCCGACAGCAGGAGGATCGGAATATCCCTGAGACCGACGTCCTGAAGCTGGAGCGCGCGGAACTGCTGCCCGCTCATGCCCGGCATCCGCAGGTCGAGCAGGATGAGCGCGGGCGGCGGATGGGCGCGCAGGTAGTCCAGCGCCTCGGGACCGTTCGCGGCGTGCACCAGCCGGAGGCCAGACGCCGCGACCGAGTACCCGACGAGCTCGCTAAAATCGGCCGAGTCGTCGATCATGAGAACGGTCTGCGTCGTCGGGTCGGCTTCACCAGAGTTGGTCACGGGCGTGTTAATACCGCGTAATTATAGAATTATCTTAGTAACGGCAGTTTAGAGAATATAGGCAAGCTTACCTAGATTCAACCCCGAACTGCATCAGGCCCCGAAGTCCACGCGGCCGGGGGCTTTCCCCCGGGACTTGAACGAGGCCGGGGATGTCCCCGGCCCCGCCGATCGCGTTCATAACGCTCGAAAAACCCGGATTCTCAGAGCGGGGCGACGAGCTCGCTCTCGGTTTCGGTAGGGCCCGTGGTGCCGTCGACGACGGGAGCTGCGGGAGCCGCCGGGGCGGCCGGCGCCGCGCCGCTGTTGAGGCGGCTCAGGTAAGCCGGCACCTTTTCGCCGCCGAGGCGCAGCTTGCCCTGGTTCGCTTTGGCGAGGAGCGCCTTGATGCCGTCGGTGTCCTCGGCGGACATCGTGTACTTCTGCGAGAAGGCCCACTGCGGCGCCACTTCGGCGAAGGCTTTGCCGGCGTAGCTCGGGTCGTTCGAGGTGATGACGCGGTCGCCGGAGGTGCCTTCCCAGACGCGGGCGTAATAGGAAAGGTGGGCGCGGGGGATGTCCATCATCTTGCCGCTCGCCGTCGCGTTTTCGAATCCGGGAATCTTCTTGATGTTTTCGAGGGCGGAGGCGATGCCGGCGTCCTTCTTCGCCGCCTGGCGCTCGAGGGCGATGACCGGGATCGCCGGGTTCGGCAGGATGCGCGCGACTTCCTGCGCCGCGAAGGGGCCGTCGGTCAGGATCATCTTCGCGCCCGACTCCCGCACGAGCTCGGGCAGCAGGGCTTCGCGGTAAGCCTTCGTCGCCTCGACGGTCTCGTTCCAGGTGCCGTCCACGGAGTACGGGGCGGTCTTGATGACGAGGTATTTCTCGCCGACGCCGAGGTCGGACATCAGGCCGTGCAGGTATTGGCCGCGGCTGCCCGTCAGCGCCCGCGCGGTGATCAGGTCGTCCTCGCCGTCGGGATCGGCGACGACGATGACTTGCGGGTCCTTGAACGTGCCGCGGTAGTGGCCGAAGTCGCCGTTGACCTCGTGCTTCTTCTGGAAGGCCTCGTCCTGCGGCAGCGTCTCTTTCATGATCTTCGCGTACTTCTCGCCCGGACCCGGGTCGAACGCAAGGCGGCGGCCTTCGGTCACCGGCTTCGCGATCCACATGTCCTCGGCGGGCGGCATCGTCGACGGCTTGCCGAAGGTCATCGTCTTGAGCGTGTTCTTGTCGAAGTCGGCCTTGTCGCGCGTCCCGAAGATGATGACGTTGGCGCCGTTGCGCGACGCCGTCGAGACGTTCACCATGCGCGAGTTGGGGGCGCCGAAGTCGTAGTATTCGGTGCCCATGTCGGCGCGCGCGTACTTGTAGGGCTGGTTCTGCGCGAAGGTGTTGGTGAAGCCCGGGTCGGCGTCGATCGTCCAGCCCTGGGCGACGTATTTCGCGAATTCCTTGAGGCCGTCGCCGACCGCCTTGGAGGCCTCGGCGGGCTTCATCATGCTGAGCGCCGTCGGGTGGGGCAGCTGCGTGATCAGGATGTCGTGGTCGATGGTGACGTCGGGCGAGATCTGCAGTCCCTTGAGCGAGATCGTGTTCTGGCCGTTGATCTCCATCTTGTTGTCGATGTCGTAGCCGCCGAGTTGCGCGGGGTCGAGCATGCCGCTGCCGTTCAGGCCGCAGTTACAGACCGCCATCTTGCCGAGCCACTGGTCCGGCGCCGCGTTGAAGGCCTTGCGGAAGTCGTCGTGCAGCTTGGTGACGGCGTTGGGATCCGTGTAGTTCGGCTCGCCGTTCGCGAACTGGGCGAAGAGGTCCTTGCCGTCCTTCGTGAAAGGCGTCGCCGTCTGCTTGTTGCTGCCGGCACCCTTGAGGTCGAACTCGGGGATCTGGATGGTCTTGAGCTCGTCGGCGGTGTACCGCGTCCCGACCTTGCCGCCTTTGGCGACGATGAACGAGCCCGCCGCGTCGCGCGCGCCGCCGCCGAAGAGCACGATCATCTTGAGCGAGTCTTTGTTGTTGCGGATGATCCACTCGATGAGCTTGTTCCGCCACTTCACGATCGGGCTGTCCTGATCCTGCGAGACCATCCAGACCTGATTGCCGGTGAACGAGCCGAAGGAAAGCTGGGGCTTGCCGCCCGTGCCCTTTTTGAGGATCGGCGTGTCGAAGGCGCCATACTGCCAGCGGATCGTGAAGGCGAACGTGTTGATGAACGCCGCGCTCGAGCTGACGCCGAAGTACTTGGCGAGGTCCTGCGCGCGGCCGCCGAAGCCGGCGGTCGCGGGGCGCCCGGCGGCCTCGGCGATGTGCGTGCCGTCCTGGCCGATGAAGAGGATCTTGACGCTGTTCGGCTTCTGCATCATGCGCCAGGGGATCGGGCCGAACGCCGGGCGGAACATCTGGTCCCCGTAGATCGCCTCGGAGATGCCGGGGAAGTACGGGATCTTGGCGTAGAGCTCGACCAGCTCCTTGCCCATCGGCGAGTCGAGGTCCGGGCCGGCGTCGTAGGCCGAGATCGGGAACGAGCCTTTGCCCATGATCCCGGCAGGCGCGGCGGCGGGCGCGGCGTCATCCGACCGCAGCTGCCCGCCGGATTTGCCGGCGGTCTTGCACCCGCCGGCGACGGCGAGGGCGATGAAGCTCAAGAAAAGCGCGGTTTTTCCGTTGAAAGTCATCGACCCATCCTCGCCAAAAAAAGTGATTGACGCCCGCGGCCCTTTCGGGACGTAGTGCGTCGGGTATCGTGTCGATCGGGGCTGCTAATGCCTCATTCTATGCCAGCTTTCCAATGGGCTCAATCCGGGCCGCGCCGGGAACCGGGGGCGGGCGGAGAACCTTTGGTAAGTGATATGGCGGCCCGCTCGGGTCGACGCGTCCCGACCAGACGACTCACGGCGAAGCGACGATCCGGTAGATGGCCCCGGCCTCGAGGGCCGCGACGTAGAGCTCACCGTCCGCGCCGCGGCCAAAGGTCGAGATCATCAAGGGAAAGCGGCCCAGCGCCTGCACCGCGCCGGCGCCGACGGTCCCGCCGGGAGCCTCGGGCGTCGGAATGGCCCAGATGCGCCCCGAAGTGTAGTCGCCGAAGACATAGGAGCCGCGGAGCTTCGGGATCGCCTTGCCGCGGTACTCATAGCCGCCGGTGATCGAGTGGCCCTCGTCGCGGCCGTATACATGGACCGGCGGCGTCAGGCCGTCCTTCCGGCAGCCCGTCTTGGGCTTGTGACAGATCGTCCCTTCCATGATGCTCCAGCCCGCGTTCGCGCCGGCGCGCAAGACCGTGACCTCCTCGAGCGTGTCCTGCCCGACGTCGCCGACGATGAGCGCGCCCTTCGCGCTGAAGGAATAGCGCCACGGGTTCCGCAGGCCGTACGCCCAGATCTCCGGCAGGAAACCCTTCTTACCGACGAACGGGTTGTCCTTCGGCACGCCGTACTTTTTCCCTTTATCCGCTCGGTCCACGTCGATCCGCAGCATCTTTCCGAGCATCGTCGCGGTGTTTTGCCCGTTGTCGTGCGGGTCGTCGGCCCAACCGCCGTCGCCGAAGCCGACATAGAGCAGGCCGTCGGGCCCGAAAGCGAGCTGGCCGCCCTTGTGGTTTTGGTACGGCTGCTCGACCTCGAGCAGGATGCGGCGCTCGCGCGGCTTGCCGGCCGCCGGCCATTCCCATTCGGCGATGCGCGTGCGCGGCTTGCCGCTCTTCGGGTTGTAGTCGAGGTAAAACCGCCGCGTCTCGGCGAAGCGCGGGTGAAAGGCGACGCCGAGCAGCCCTTGCTCGACCTCCTCGTCGACGGCGACCTCGAACAGCGGCTGCGGTTTGGCGCCGTCGCGGGCGACGAGCACCCCTTTGCCGCCCTTTTCGAGCACGAGCAGCGCCGGCTCGTCCCCGGGGACCGGCTCGATGTCGGTCGGCAGCATCAGGTCCCTGGCGACGAGCTGGAGCCGCACGCCGACCTTTCCGCGCGTCAGGTCGGCGCCGTCGAAGACGGGCTCGAGCGCGCCCGCCGCCGCCTTGGCCGGGGGTCCGTCGGAGCCGATGGCCGAGATCACGCTCCGGCGCGCCGAGACGCAGGACGGGAGCGCGCCGGGGGCGAGGAGCATGATCAAGACGAACCTGGCAGGCAGCATAGCGGGCGGTCCTCGCGGCGACGTGTGGGGCGATGGTACACAAAAAAGCCCATCGTTTCAGGTCATTTGGGCGGTCAGACTCCCCGCTTGCGCCGCCCGGGCGCGAGAAGGTAGAAGGGGCCGCCCCTTAAGCAAAATCCGGGGCGAGGACCCTATGCAAAACACGGCCATCCTCCGCGTCGACAGCCCGAACCGCAAAGGCCTCGTGGCCCGGATCGCCGACTTCGTCTACCGGCGCGGCGCCAACATCGTCCAGCCGCAGCAACACGACGACCTGACCGCCCACCGCTTCCTGATGCGGGTCGAGTGGGACCTGGACAGCACGGAAATCTAAGAGCTAAACGGCAAATGCCGAAATTCGGGCCGAAAGCTCCTTGGCTTTCGAGCCCGGATTTTGCTCTTCGACGTTTAGATTTTCGGCCTTGGACTTAAGGTAACCTGACCGACCAGCGGTCAAGGCGCCGGCGGCGGATACTGCGGCGCCGCAGGCGGAGGCGGCGTCACGGCGGGTGGCGGCGTCACGGCGGGTGGCGGCGGCGCAGCTGGCGGATCAGGCGTCACAGCAGGCGGCGCCACGACCGGCGGCGGCGTCACCGCCGCGATCGGACTCGGCCGAATCTGCGACAGCTGCCCTCCCGACACCCAAACGTAGCCCGCTCCCGCCCGGATCGCGTCGCCGAACCCTTCGCCCTCGAAAGCCTCGATGCCCTTATCCGTCTTCGGATCGAGCCGCGTCACCGGCCGGCCGAACGTCGTCACCCAGACGCTGCCTTCTCCCGCGGAGATGTCGCCGCCACCGCCGGGATTCTTCGCTTCGATGTGCGCCACCACCTTCCCCGTCGCCGGGTCGATGTGCGCCACGCGCCCGGTTCCCTGGCAGAGGGCCCAGACTCCGCCCTCGCCGCCGGAGATGAACCGCGGGCCCTTGTCGACCGGGATCGTCGCGACGACGGCGTTCGTGGTGGCGTCGACCTGGGTCACGGAGTTGCCCGAGGCGCTCGTGACCCAGATGTAGGCGCCTTCGGCCGCGATGCCGTGCGAATCCTTCGCGACCTTGATGTCGGCGAGGATCTGGCCGTTGGCCGGGTCGACGCGGGTGAGGGTGCCGGACTGGGTGCCGCCGTTGCTCGTGATGACCCAGACGCCGCCTTTGGTGACGGCGAAGCTGCCCTCGCTGCCGCTCGTGATCTTCACGTCGTAGGAATTGGTGACCTTCATCGTGTCGACGTCGATGCGGTGGAGCTTGCCCTCGTAGACGGCCGCGACCCACAGGACGTTGCCGTCCGGCGCCGGCGCGCAGAAATTGCCCGAGGCCTCGACGCTGCCGATGACCTTGTGCTGGACGGGATCGATGCGGTTGAGCTTGCCGTCGCTCGGCTCCCAGAGCGAGCCGAAACCCACGCACATCCAGTCGCCGCCGCTGTCGATCGAGGCGACCAGGTCCATCGCCGTGGTCGGCTTCACCGGAAAGGCGCCGCTGTCCGGGGCCGGCGGCGGGGAGGGCGTCTCGGCGTCGAGGAGCCGGCCGCGCTCGCGGGTGCTCACAAAGCCCGATCCGGCCTTCTTATTACAAGCGCCGAGAAGCGCCAGCGAGGCGCCGCAGAGTCCGAGGACGGCCGCGAGGTGGAGGCGGCGACGAATCGAGGGCAGAGGCAGCGCCATGGGGAAACTCCGAAGTGCCGAGGGAGGGTGACAGCTCCATGATAGCGCCGATCCCGGGGCAACGACAGACATCCATGGCGCGCGGGCTCAGGGCATCGCGGCGCAGGCCTGCGCGGCCTGGCGGTAGACCTCGATCCCCGAGCCCGGCAGGGAGTTGTAGGTGCTGACGACGCAGGCCTTCACCTGCTCGCCGTCGCGGGTGCCGCGGCAGGCCAGCACGGCAATCGTTGCCGTGTCGATGCCGCTGCCCGAGATCACGCTATAGAGCGAGCGTACACAGCTCGCCTCGGTGGTGGCGTCGATGCTGGCGGTGCAGGCGTGCGCGGCGACCGGCCAGACCTCGGCGCCACCGGGCAAGGCATTGTATGTGTTGCTCAAACAGCCGCCGATCGTCGCCGCGTCGCTGGCAAAGCTGCAGGCCTCGGCGGCCAGGCGGTAAACGGGCAGGCCGGAGCCCGCGATCGTATTGTAGGCTTTGCCGAGGCAGGCCGCGACGGTCGCCGCCGAGGTGCCGCCCGTGCAGGCGAGGCGCGCGATCGCCGCCGGCTCGTCGCCGCTGCCCGGCAGGGCGTTGTAAGCCGCCTGA
>JAYVWD010000402.1:0-3481 GCA_043786345.1 Pseudomonadota bacterium | reverse complement strand
GACGTGTTCCTCGTCGACGACATCCAGTTCATCTCGGGAAAGCGCGCGACGCAGGAGGAGTTCTTCCACACCTTCAACTCCCTCTACGGCGCGAAGAAGCAGATCGTCATCACGTCCGACCTCTTTCCGAAGGACATCCCGGACATCGAGGAGAGGCTGCGCAACCGCTTTCAATGGGGCCTGATCGCCGACATCCAGCCGCCGTCCATCGAGCACCGGATCGCGATCCTTCAATCGAAGGCGGACGAGCTCGGCATCGAGCTCGGCGAAAACGTCGCCGAATACCTCGCCGCGCAGTTCAAGCGCAACGTACGCGAGCTCGAAGGAGCGCTGAAGCGCCTCAACGCCTTCGCCGCGCTCCAGGGCGAGAGGGTCACGATGGACCTGGCCCTGCGCACCTTCAAGGACGTGCTCGGCGAGCCGCCGAAGCGCATGACCATCGAGATCGTCCAGAAGACCGTGGCCGAGCACTTCAAGCTGCGCGTCTCCGACATCAAATCGAAAAAGCGGCAGCGCGCCTTCGCCCTCCCCCGCCAGATCGCGATGTATCTGGCGCGTAAATTGACGAATGCCTCGTTCCCCGAGATCGGCGACAAGTTCGGCGGCAAAGACCACACGACCGTCATGCACAACGTGCGCAAAATCGAGGGCAACCTCGGCAGCGACCTCGACCTGAAAGCCCACGTGGAATCGCTCTCGCGCCATCTGGAGCAGCTGCAATGACGCGGGCGGTGTGTATAAAGCTGTTCATAACCTGTTCGAAACCCGATGGACTCGCCATGAATCCGGCTGGGGATTCGCATGGGACAAAAAAGGGGGGTCGAGTTATCCCCAGATCCGTCCCCGTTGCGCCAAGCCTTTCCCCCACCCTCAATGAACAGCCCGGAGCAGCATCATTCCTTATGGATCCCGGTAGGTTGTGAACTTATCCCCAGCCCAAGCCAGGGGCTTCCTAACACTACTGTAAATATAAAATCTAAATTCATACCTAACCGGATAGACCCCCCCCGAGGAGGCACGACCCCCGATGAAAATCCAAATCGCCAAGAACCTGCTCGTTACGGCCACGAACCGCGTGCAGGGAGCGATCACGGAACGAAGCCTGGCTCAGATCGGACTCAACGCGCAGGACGGCCGGCTCCAGGTCGCCGCAACGGACCGGATCCTCGCGGTTTACAGCACCCTCGCGAGCGACGTCACCAAGGGCGGGACGGTCTTCGTCCCGGCGCGCCTCTTCTCTGACGTCGTCAAAGAGCTCCCGGACGGTCCCGTCCACTTGGAGCAGCAGGCTGCCTACCTCGTGATCACCGCCGGCATCAAAGGTGAGTTCACGATGAAGCTCCCGGTCGTCGACGACCTCGTCTGGCGCGATCCCCCGGAAATCAGCTCCGACAACGCCGCCGAGCTCCCGTCGGCGCGGCTTTCGTACATGATCGACCAGGTCCAGTTTTGCGTCGCCCACGACTCGCCGCGCAACTACGGGGCGGTCGGCTACCTGCACAAGCCGACCAAAGAGACCTGCCGGCTCGTCGGCACCGACGGCTTCCGCCTGTCCTACTGCGAGGTGTCGACGCCGATGCCCGACGGCTTCCTCGACAACGGCGTGTGCCTGAGCAAACGGGCTCTGGCCGAGCTCCAGCGCATGTGCGGGGAGGGTTATGAGAAAATCCGCCTCTCCATCAGCTCGGATGAGACGACGCTCGTCGCCGAAGTGCCCGACTATCGCATCTTCGTGCGCCTCTCCGCCGTCAAGTACCCGGCATACATGGGAGTCCTTCCCACCAAGAAGATGCAGGGCGTGCTCGTCTCACGAACATACCTGCAAAACGTCGCCAAACGCGTGCTGCTGGCCGCCGATAAGAGCCGTGCTTTGCAATTGAGCTTTTCAGATTCATCACTTACATTGAACAGCAAGACGATGGGCAGCTCTGAAGGACGAGAAACGGTACCGCTGGACGATTACCACGGGCCGCGCTTCGACATTGCCGTGAACGGCAAGTTCCTCACCGACGTCTTCACGACGACCGAGAGCGACAGCCTCAATCTGCAATTCAACCAGGAGAGCAACGAGGACCCGATCGTGATCGTGCCGAGGACCGAGCCCTCGGATTGCCGGTCGAAGCACGTCCTCGTCCCGATCAAGCAGAGCGACTAGTCCAAACGCCCGGACCCCAGCTCGAATGTGAAGCAGCCGAAACCCCCAGCGAACTCAAGGAGCGGTAACGCTCATGGATGACACCACGGCATCAGGTCAGGCAGGGAACGCGAATATGACGAATCCGACCCCCGCTTCCGGAACGTACTCAGCTGATAATATTCAGGTTTTGGAAGGTCTCGAGGCCGTCCGCAAGCGCCCGGGCATGTACATCGGCTCGACCTCGGTCGACGGCCTGCACCACCTGGTCTACGAAATCGTCGACAACTCCATCGACGAAGCCATGGGCGGCCACTGCACCCAGATCGATGTGACGCTCCACCTCGACGGCTCGTGCTCGGTCAAAGACAACGGCCGCGGCATTCCCGTCGGCGTGACCAAGAAGGAGGGCAAGTCGGCCCTCGAGATCATCATGACGGTGCTGCACGCCGGCGGGAAGTTCGACGACAAGGCCTTCAATTTCTCCGGCGGCCTCCACGGCGTCGGCGCGTCGGTCGTCAACGCCCTCTCCGAGTGGACCAAGGTCGAGGTCCATGTGGACGGCAAGGTCCACGTCCAGAGCTACCAGATCGGCAAGCCGGACGGCCCGGTCAAGATGATCGGCGCGACCGACTACCGGGGCACGATCGTCTCGTTCAAGCCGGACACCACGATCTTCCCCGAGACCAAGTTCATCTTCGAGACGCTCGCCAAGCGCATGCGCGAGCTCGCCTTCCTCAACAAGGGCCTCAAGATCAACCTCAAGGACGAGACCACCGACGAATCCGTCTCGTTCCTCTTCGAAGGCGGCCTCGTCGAGTTCGCCAACTACCTCGCCAAAGGCCGGCACTCGCTGCACGCGACGCCGGTCTATATCTCGGGTACGCGGCTGTCCGCGGATGGCAGCAAGATCGACGGGATGGTCGAGTGCGCGCTCCTCTGGACCGATGCCTACAATGAGAGCTTCTATAGCTACGTCAACAACATCCACACGGCCGAGGGCGGCACCCACGTCACCGGCCTGCGCGCCGCCTTGACGCGCGTCATCAACAACTTCGCGGAGAGCACCGGCCTCCTCAAGCAGTTCAAGGAGGACATCACCGGCGACGACATCCGCGAAGGCCTGACCGGCGTCATCCTCGTCAAGATCAAGAACCCGGAGTTCCAGGGCCAGACCAAGAACAAGCTCGGCTCCACCGACGTCCGCCCCTGGGTCGAGTCTTTGGTCGGCGAGAAACTCACCGCTTATTTCGAGCAAAATCCGGAGGTCGTGAAGCGCGTCATCGGCAAGATCATCGACGCCGCCCGCGCCCGCATCGCCGCCAAGAAGGCCCGCGAGCTCACCCG
>JAYVWD010000401.1:0-7258 GCA_043786345.1 Pseudomonadota bacterium | reverse complement strand
CGCCGCCGTGTCCGGCCGCCCCCCTGGCGCCTTCGACCTCGACGCCCTCTGGATCACCGCCGACGGGCGGGGGTATGCGCCGCTCTCGGAGGTCGCCGGTCTGGTGAAAAAACGGGCCCGCGACCTGGGCGCCCACCTCGACCCCCAGGCGGGCTTCCACCTCGTGATCCGCGACCTGACCGCGCCGGCCGAGGACGGCGGCGACGCCCATCTGCTTCAGGTCGAAGGCGTCTCCGGCTCGGGCGACGGCGCCCGGACCCTGTTCTCCTACCTGCGCAACTACCAGGACGAGGCGCTCGCCACCGCGCGCGACGTCCTTTGGGCGGCGACCGTGCACGCCCCGCTCGCCCACGCCGTCGAGCGGCTGGGGCGCGACTGGCTCGTGATTCCGTCGAAGACCCACCTCTGGTCGCTCGCCCCGGGCCGCCTCCTCGAAGACTCCCAGGGCCAGCTGGTCCCGGTCGTCGCCGCCAATCCCGAGGGGACCGAGCTCAAGCTCCTCACCGAGGCCCAGGGGCCCTGCCCCCAGGGCGGCGAGCGCTGCTCCCTGATCGCCCCCGGCGTCGCCAAGGTGTCGCCGGTCCCGGGCTGGCAGCGGCTCCCGCTCCGGGTCCTCGGCCCCGTGGGCGAGGGCGGCCACGTCTACGTGTCGGGCTTCGAGGCGACCCCGGATGCGGGCCGCGCCGGCCTTTACGGCTACTGGGGCCACGCCGGCGGCAACGCCAACGTCACGGTCGTCCGCGACGGCCGCATCGTGATGCGCGGCCGGATCCTGTCGTCGGCCCGCGGCGTGAGCGTCAGCCTGCCCCAGGGGCCGACGGCCAAGCGTTAAGCCCCGATAAAGCCCTTTTTCCGGGGAGGAGACGCATGTTAACGTCGCCTTTGTCTTTTTGCGCTTTCCCCGCGCGTTCCCGAGGTGATGATGTTGGTTCGCACGAAGGTTCTGATCACCGGTGCCTTGCACGAGTCCGCGATCAGCGGGTTCAAGGCGCGCAAGGACTTCGACGTCACCTACGCGCCCGACTGCTCGCGTGAGAAGCTGATGGAGCTCGTGCCGACCTGCCACGTGCTCGTCACCCGCAGCGAGACCGACATCGACCGCAAGGTGATCGACGCCGCGCCCGAGCTCAAGGTGATCGCCCGGGCCGCCGTCGGCGTCGGCAACATCGACATCGACTTCGCCAGCGAGAAAGGCATCCTGGTCATCAACTGCCCCGGCAAGAACACCAACTCTGCGGCCGAGATGACCCTCGCGCTGTTGCTCGGCATGGTTCGCAACGTGCCCCAGGCGCACGCGACGATGAAGAAGGGCGGCTGGGACCGCCACCGGTTCTCGGGCCGCGAGCTCAAGGGCAAGCGCATCGGCATCGTCGGCCTCGGCAACGTCGGCCACCGCGTCGCCAAGTTCGCGCGCGGGTTCGACATGGAGGTCTTCGCCTACGACCCCTACATCGCGCCCGCCGTGTTCGAGCGCCACCTGGCGCGCCCTTGCAACGACCTGAAAGAGATGGCCCGGCAGGTCGACATCCTCACCGTGCACGTCCCTTTGAACAAGGAAACCAAAGGGATGGTGACGGGCGACATTCTGGATGCCCTGCCCCGCGGCAGCTACGTCCTCAACGCGGCGCGCGGCGGCATCATCGTCGAGAAGGAGCTCGCCTTGCGCCTCGAGTCCGGCCAGATCGCCGGCGCCGCCATCGACACCTGGGAAACCGAGCCCAAGGCGCTGCCGGAGCTCCTAAATCACGAGCGCGTCTGGTGCGCTCCCCACATCGGCGCGTCGACCCTCGAGGCGCAGATCGCGATCGGCGAGACGGTCCTGAAGCAGGTGGAAAAGGCGGTGGAGGGCGGCGTCGTCGACTACCCCGTCAACCTGCCGGCGATCGGCGTCATCGAGAGCCCGCTCCTCAAGGCCTATGCGGTGCTGGCGGAAAAGCTCGGCTCGCTCGTCGGCCAGATCCTCAACTTCAACCCGACCTCGTTCAACTTGAGCTACCGCGGCGACCTGGCGGTGCTCGACAACTCGATCGTGCGCCTGTCCTTCATGAAGGGGTACGCCCAGAAGGTCGTCGACGGCCACGTCTCGTTCGTCAACATCGAGTCCCACATCGATAAACTCGGCGTCAAACTCACCGAGCACGCCGACCCGGAGTTCCAGAGCTATAAGTCGGCGCTCAAAGTGCGCGTCCACGGCGGGGAGGGGAAGGAGCTCACGGTCGGCGGCGTCGTCTTCGACGACCGCATGCTGCGCCTCACGCTCATCAACGACTTCTTCTTCGAGCTCGAGCCGATGGGCGACCTCGTGATCATCGAGAACAACGACCGGCCGGGCGTCATCGGCGACGTCGGCCACTTCCTGGCCGCCCGCGGCATCAACATCGACAGCTTCGCCCTGAGCCGAAATAAGAAGGGCGGGCGCGCCATGGCGCTGATCCGCGTCGACTCGCCGCTCTCGACCGAGAATGCGGCGGCGATGGCGCAGATCAAGAACGTCACGGCCGTGCACGACGCGACGCTCTGAGCGGTTTGGGGTTTGACGGGAGCTGAGACTCGGCCTAACCTGTAAGTTAACGCAGGAAAAGGGCTTTTTTCGAGTGCCGAGTCCGTACACCATATTCGTCGTGGACGACCATGAGTCGATCCTCAAGGCGATCAAATCCGTCCTGGTCGACGAGTCTTACCGGACTTTGACGTTCGATAGCGCCGAGGCCCTGCGAGAAGGGCTGCGCGCCGAGCGTCCCGACCTGATCCTGCTCGATATCTGGCTCCCGGGCATCGACGGGGTCGAGGCCTTGAAAGAGCTCAAGGCCCTGCACCCGGACCTGCCGGTCATCCTCATGAGCGGTCATGCCGGCATCGACATCGCGGTCCGCGCCATCAAGGCCGGCGCCGCCGACTTCCTCGAAAAGCCGTTGAACCTCGATATTTTGCTGGAAAAGGTCGTCCGGCACCTGCCGGCCGCGGCGGCCCCGAACCCGCGCGCCGCCCAGGCGCCGGCCTTGCTGATCAACTTTCGCCAGGGCGGGGTCGCGTCGCTAGCGCTCTCGACCCAGCCGCAGCGTACCCTCGCCAAAAACGCCGTCATGAACGGTGTCGGCCTGCTGAGCGGCCGGCCTACGGGCATCATCATCAGCCCGGCGCCAGTCGATACAGGCATTGTTTTCAGGACCTTGGATGGCATCGACATCCCCGGCCACATCACCGCCTTGGAGAACTTCGACCGGCTCGGCCAGGGGCGCGCCTTTTCGGCCAACTCGACGGTCCTCACCAAGGGCGGTCGCCGCATCCGCACCGTCGAGCACCTTCTGGCGGCGCTCAACATGATGGGGATCACCAACGCGTCGATCAAGGTCGACGAGGAGATCCCGAACGTCGACGGCTCGGCGGCGGACTTCTGCCGGATCATGGCGGCCGCCGGAACCTTGGACCAGCCGAAGCCGCGCGTCGACATCGTGATCCACAAGAAGATCGGCATCGGCCCGGAATCGCGCGCCGAGAAGCACCTGTACGTCGAGCCCTTCGACGGCTTCGAGGTCGCCATGCGGGTCGACTACCCCGCGCCGATCCACGAGCAGTCCTACTGCTTCAACCCGAGCCGGCAGTCCTTCGAGACCGACATCGCGCCCGCCAGGTCGTTCAACACGTTCGAAAACATCGACATGGCGCAGCAGCAGGGCATGGTCGGCTCGGGGTACCTCAATTCGCACATCATCATCCACGACGGCAAGGTCATCAACACCAAGCTCAACTTCCCCGACGAGTTCGTCCGCCACAAGATCCTCGACCTCCTCGGCGACCTCTACCTGCTCGGCTACGGCCTGCGCGGGCGCGTCGTCGGAAACATGACGTCCCACGGCGTCAACCAGGCCTTGGCCCTCAAAATCCACGAGGCGCTGGGCGAGGCCTGAGGGGGCGTGTTAGCGGCCCGAGTGCGACGAAAGGTCGCAGGTCGTCATGTCGAGGCTGAAATTCTAATAGTGCTCGGGGGCGAGCCCATTCTGGCAAATTTCGAGCTGCTCCCGCAGGTCGGCCAGCTGCTCCCGCCAGTATGGCTCCGTCCCGAACTGCGGAAAGGCCCGCGGAAACGCCGGATCCTGCCAGCGCCGCCCGATCCAGGCGCTGAAGTGGATGAAGCGCAGGGCGCGCAGCGGTTCGATCAGGCGCAGCTGCCGCCGGTCGAAGGGCCGCATCGTATCGTAGGCGTCGAGGAGGATGCGGAGCTTCCCTTGCGCGTACTCGTCGCGGCCGGGCACGAGCAGCCACACGTCCTGCACGACCGGCCCGCGCACCATGTCGTCGAAGTCGACGAAAAACAGGCCCTCGCGGCCCATAAGGAGGTTGCCGAGGTGGCAATCGCCATGGATCCGCTGGGCCGGCGTGTCCTTGAACCAGGGGCTGATGAGCGTGACCAGGGCCTCGACCGTCTGCGCATAGGCGTCCTTCACCGACGTCGGTACGAGCTTCAGGTCGAGCAGATAGCGCAGGTTCTCGAGGCCGTACGTCTTCGGATCGAGCGGGATGCGGTGCGGCGCCTGGCGCACGGCGCCGACCGAGTGAAGCCGCGCGAGCAGGCGGCCCGCCCGGCCGAGCTGGTCGTCGTCGAGCTCGTCGGGCGAGCGGCCGCCGATCTTCGGGAACACCGCGTAAAAGAGCTCGGCGCCCTCGAGCTTGTGGAGCGTGTCGCCGTCGACGAAAGCCTTCGGTCCGACGGCCGGGATCTCGTCCGCATTGAGGTCTGCAAGATACTGATGTTCCTCGCGAATTTGCTCGGCCGTCCAGCGCCCCGGCCGGTAGAACTTGGCGATGACGAAGCGCTCGGAAGGGGTGGCCGGGGCCTCGTCGAGCTCGATCTCGAGCTCGTAGACGCGGTTTTCCATGCTGTTGAGGGCCATGGCCCGGCCCGTGCATCGGAGGCCGGTGGACTTTTCGACGGCGTCGAGGATCCGGTCCGGCGTCAGCTCGTGGAAAAACTGCGTATCCTTGTCGCCCCAAGCTGACTTCATAGGCCTCCCTGCCCGATAATGCCCCCAACGGTATCAAGAGGAGCGTAACGCCGTGAAGCGCATTGTTGTGGCCGGGGGAACCGGGATGGTCGGGGGTGAGCTTCTGGCGCTGCTTTCGGGGCGCGACGGCGCGGTGACGACGGCGCTCGTCCGCAGGCCCTCGGGGCTCGGGGTGCCGCAGCGCATCGAGGAACGCGTCGTGGACTTCGACGACCCGAAGACTTACGATCTCGCCTGCGACGCCCTGTTTTGCTGCGTCGGCACGACGATGAAGGCGGCGGGCTCGAAGGCGGCCTTCCGCAAGGTCGACCACGACATCCCGGTCCGCCTGATCGCGGGCCTCAAAAGGACGTCGCCGGCGGCCGTCTTTGGCCTCGTGTCGTCGGTCGGGGCCGACGCGCCGACGGGCTTCTACCTCCAGGTCAAGAACGAGGTCGAGCAGGCCTTGCAGGCGAGCGGGCTCCGCAGCGTCGTGATCCGGCCCTCGGTGCTGCTCGGCGACCGGCGCGAGGTCCGGCCGGGCGAGCGCGCCGCGATGATCGTGATGCCGCCGCTCTTCGGCCTGCTCGGCGCGCTCACCGGGAAAAAGCTCGCGGTCATCGGTAAATATCAGCCGGCCGCGGCGGCGGCGGTCGCCCGTTCGCTGGTGCGCGCGGCGCTCGACGGCGCGGCCGTGCCCTGGCAGGTCCTCGAGGGCTACGCGATCCTCTGAAGAGCGCGCGGGCCGAAAAGGAAAAACGCGGGGGCCGCTGGGCTCCCGCGTTCGTCGCCCGGCAGGTTCGTTCAGGTCTTCGGCGCGCCGGCCTTGATCCAGTCGATCAGCGCTTTGAGGTCCGCCGCCGGCAGCGGGATCGGATTCCCGTCCTTGTCGATCGGCATCTCCTCGGCCACGATCTTCTTGATGAGCTTGGAGGCGTCCGGGTCGCCCGGCTTGACCCGCGTGCCGAGCTTGTCGAGGCTCGTCCAGGCGTCGTGGAAGCCCGCGCTGTCGCCCTCGTGGCAACCCTTGACGCAGTTCCGGTCGATCGCGCTGTACGCCTTGTTGATGAGCTCGGAGTTGTTGCCGCCGGTGGGCCCCGACGCCGTTCCCGGACCCGTGCCGGTCCCGGTGCCCGTTCCCGGGTCGACCGGCGTTCCGGTGCCCGTACCCGTCGCGGTGCCTTGGCCCGTCCCTTGGCCCGTGCCGGCCGGAGCGTTGAGCCGGTCCATGAGCGGCATGTCGATCGGCAGCGAGCGGTAGCGCTTGCCGGTCGCCTTGGCGATGGCGTTGGCCAGGGCCGGCGCGAGCGCCGGGACCGCGAGCTCGCCGATGCCCGTCGGCACCGTGCCCGATGCCTTGTCGTTTACGAGGGCGATCTCGATGTCGGGCACCTCATTCATGCGGATCAGGTCGTTGCCGTCGCCGAAGTTCGCCTCGACAGTCGCGCCGTTCTTGAAGGTGATCTTCTGCTTGAGCGCGGCGGTGAGGCCGTAAATGATCGCGCCCTCGACCTGCTGGCGCACGATGTCGGGGTTGAGCACGAGGCCGCAGTCGACCGCGACCCAGACCTTCTCGACGCGGAGCTTCCCGTCCTTCACGGCGACCTGGACGACCTGGGCGCAGAAGGAGTTGAAGCAGGCGTGCGAGGCGAGGCCCTTGGCGCGGATCACGCCGGCCTCGGCGGCCGGTGCCGTAGCCCAGTTGGAGATCTCGGCGACCTTCCGTAAGCAGGCGAGAACCCGGTCTTTTCCGCCGAGCATGCCGACGCGGAACTCGAAGGCGTCACGGCCAGCGAGCGTCGCCAGCTCGTCGACGAAGCTCTCGACGCAGAAGCCGTTGTGCGAGTGGCCGACCGAGCGCCAGAAGCCGATCGGCACGCCGGTCTCCTGGTACTTGTACTCGACGTGCAGGTTCGGAATGCCGTAGGGGATCTGGTCGGCGCCTTCGACGGCGAAGGAGTCGACGAACAGGTGCTTGTTCTCGATGCCCGAGACGACGCGGCCGAGGAACTTGACCGTGCTGTTGTTGACGATCGCGGACGGCGTCCCGGCGACGAGCCCGTTCTCGGCGACGCCGATGGCGATCGACTGGCCGATGATGCGGTGGTACCAGCTGTCGATCTTGCCGTTGCCGACGCTGCCCCGCATGACGTTGTAGATGCCCGGGCGGTAGAAGTCGTGGCGGGTGTCGTCCTCGCGCGGGTAGATCACCTTGACCGGCTTCCGGAGCTTGGCCGAGATCTCGGCGGCGTCGGCGACGTAGTCCTGCGAGATGC
>JAYVWD010000400.1:0-11755 GCA_043786345.1 Pseudomonadota bacterium | reverse complement strand
TTCTGGATCGAGGCCCAGCCCGCCATCGCCGCCGCGGCCGTCAAACGCCTTCAAAGCGGCCAGACCGTGGCCGTCGCCCGCGACGCGGCCTGCGCGCCCGATGCCGGCGACCAGGCGACGACGCTCCGGGTCACGAAGCTCACGCTCTTCCCCGACCCGCTCGCCGGCCCCGGCGGCAGCCAGACCCTCGAGCTCGACGCGTCGCGCGACGGCGTCGTCCTCGCCGTCGCTTATGCCTATGACGCCGACCGGACGACCTGGGGCCTCTACTTCACGTCGAAAATTGACGACGCGACCCTGGCCACGCTCCCGGCCACGCTCAAATGGAACCTCTACAACCGCGAAACCCTGGCCTTCATCGGCGACTGGCAGGAGACGCCCCGCACGACCCTGCAGTCGGCCGACCTGAGCGTCGACGACAAGCCGCGCCTCAAGCGCCTCCTCCCCCGCCAGGCCGTCCTCGACCTGGTCTTCGACGCGGAGCCCTCGAACCGCGCCCTCAAGACGCGCTTCGTCTTGCCCCTGGGCGATCTGTGCCGTAAATACGCGGATACCGCCTTCCTCGACCAGACGCACGCCGACAAGAAGTGCTTCGAGGTGAAGGACTCCGACATTCCCTGACGAGACCCGATGACCGCCCCCGCCCCTTTGAACGTGCTCTATAGCGACCTGCACTGCCTCGTCGTCGCCAAGCCGGCGCGCCTGCTGACGGCGTCCGACAAGACCGGCGACGAGACCTTGATCTCGCTCGCCCGGGCGTGGAACGCGGACCAGCAGGCGGACGGGAAGAAGGGCTACCTGGCCCCGCTCCACATGCTCGACCGGCCGGTTTCGGGCGTCGTCATGTTCGCCCGGAGCAGCAAGGCGGCCGCGCGGCTCTCCGAGCAGTTCCGCCTCGGCAAAATCCTGAAAACCTACCTCGCCGTCGTCGAGGGCGAGCCGGCCGCCAACCTCTCCGACACCATCTTCGAGGACTGGCTCCTCAAGGACAAGGACGCCAATGTCGTCGCCGTCGCCCGCCCGCACGAGCCCGGCGCCAAGGCCTGCCGCCTCGGGTTCAAGGTCCTGCGCCGCGAGGGCGGCATGGCGCTCGTCGAGCTCTCGCCGCTCACCGGCCGGAGCCACCAGATCCGCGTGCAGCTCGCGTCGCGCGGCCTGCCGATCGTCGGCGACCTGAAGTACGGCGCGCGGCGCCCGTTCGAGCACGCCATCGCCCTGCACGCCAAGACCGTCCGCTTCACCCATCCGGTGAGCAACCTGCCCGTGACGGTGACCACGCCCGTCCCCGCCAGCTGGAACGACCTGATCCATGTTTAAAAAGCCGCGGCTCACGCCCCAGACCACGACCCTGTGGGACTACCCGTCGCAGCACTACGGCGACGGCATGCAAGGCGACCGGCGTTACAAGGGCGCGACGCCGTCCTACGTCATCTGGAACCTCCTTTCGCGCTACTCCAAGCCGGGCGACATCGTCCTCGACCCGATGTGCGGCAGCGGCACCACGCTCGACGTCTGCAAGGACCTGGGCCGCGACGGCATCGGCTTCGACGTCGCGCCCTACCGCCCCGACATCCGGCCGGCCGACGCGCGCAAGCTGCCGCTCAAGGCGGAAACCGTCGACTTCGTCTTCGTCGACCCGCCGTACTCGACGCACCTCAAGTACTCGGGCCACCCGCAATGCATCGGCGAGCTCGACGCGAACGGCCCCGACTACTACGCGGCGATGGAGCGCGCCCTGTCCGAAATGCACCGCGTCCTCAAGCCCGGCGGGCACCTCGGGCTCTACGTCTCGGACTCCTTCGTGCCGGGCGAGCCCTTCATGCCGATCGGCTTCGAGCTGTTCAACATGATGCGCAAGAAGTTCGAGGCGGTGGACGTCGTGGCCGTGACGCGGCGTAACAGGACGCTCCAGCACGGCGGCGCGAGCCGGGCGGCGCAGGAGGCCGGCTACTACCTGCGCGGCTTCAACTACCTGTTCATCATGAAAAAGACCGCCGGCGCCGTACGGGCTCCGATGGTCGAGGCGCCGCCGCTGCGGGCGGTCAAGCCGTCCGCGCCCCCCCCGCAGCCGGTCAGGCCGCGGAAAAAGAAGAAGAATCCGCTGCGCCGCTGACGCGGAAATCCCTTGCCCCCGGCCCCGGCCCCGGGGGACGATGGGACGATGAGCGACGAAGCCCAAAAGATCCGGCGTCTGTGGACCGAAGAGCTGTACCGCGAGTACGACCACATCCTCTTCCTGTACCGCCTGCGCCAGCTCAAAGCCCCGCTGATCATGATCGCCGACGTCGCCTCGGTCTGGGGCCGCTGGCACCCGGTGACCCGCACCATCACGATCAGCGCCGCGCTCATCGCCAAATACCGGTGGGACGTCGTCCTCGAGATCCTGAAGCACGAGATCGCGCACCAGGTCGTCAGCGAGGTCTTCGGCGGCGACCACACGCACGGGCCCTCGTTCCAGCGGGCCTGCGCGCTGCTCGGCGTCCCCGCCTGGGCCGCCCAGGCCTCTGGCGCGTTGCCGACCGAGATCCCGTCCTGGCGCGACCGGCGCCTGAGCGACGACGAGGAGCGCCTCCTCCGCCGGGCGGAAAAACTCCTGTCGCTGGCCGGCTCGACCAACGAGCACGAGGCGGTCCTGGCCATGGAGCGCGTCCGCGAGATCTACGAGCGCCACAACCTCGAGCGCCTCAAGGCCCGCCGCGGCGCCGCGATGGTGCACCTGCTGCTCACCCGCGGCAAGAAGCGCATCGACACCGCCGAGTCCATGATCAGCTCGATCCTCGTCGAGCATTTCTTCGTCAAAGTCATCTTCAGCGACAGCTACGACGCCGCGACGCAGTCGCGCCACAAGGTCCTCGAGGTGATGGGCGCCGACGAGAACGTCCTCATGGCGGAGTACGTCTACCACTTCCTCTACCGCCAGGTGCACGCGCTCTGGGCCGACTACCGGAAGCGGTCGGGCAAGGGCGTCGCCGCGAAGAGCTCCTTCATCACCGGCGTGCTCGCCGGATTCCGCGAGAAGTTACGGCGGCATGCGGCCGCAGGCCCGGGCCTCGCGAAGGACGAGAAGGCGGCCCTCGTCGCGCTCACCGGCAAGGAGCTCGACGACTTCGTCGCGCTGCGCCACCCGCGCCTCACGTCGCGCAACGTCGGCCGCGGCCGGCGCGACCCCGACACCTACCACGCCGGACACTCCCAGGGGGAAAGGCTTACCCTCAACAAGCCGGTCGCGCAGCCTGCGGGCAAACGCGGCCTGGCGCTGCCGCCTTAAACAATAGGGGGTGAAACTCGCTTGAATTCCGGGCCCGCGCCTGTGATGATGCGCCGGATCAACAGGAGGCCCTTTCGCCCGTGAAAACCATCCAAATGACCGACGAGCTCTACGAATACGTCGTGCAGCACAGCCCGCTTCCGCACCCGCAGCTCAAGCCCTTGATGGAGGAGACCAAGAAGCTCCCGGGCGCCATGATGCAGATCGCGCCCGACCAGGGCAGCCTCATGCACTTCCTCGTCAAGCTGATCGGCGCGAAGCGCTGCATCGAGGTCGGCACCTTCACCGGCTTCAGCTCGATCGCCGTGGCGACGGCGCTGCCGGCCGACGGCAAGCTCATCTCGATGGACGTCAACCCCGAAACGGCCGCGGTCGCGCGCCGTTACGCGCAGGCGGCGGGCGTGAGCGCCATCATCGACATCCGCATCGCGCCGGCGGTCGAGACCTTCGGCAAGCTGCACGCCGAGTTCGGCGAGGGGAGCTTCGACTTCGCCTTCATCGACGCGGACAAGCCGAACTACGACTCCTACTACGAGCACTGCTTGAAGCTCGTGCGGCGCGGCGGGCTGATCCTGATCGACAACGTGCTCTGGAGCGGCAAGGTCCTGAACGAGCGGGACACGACGCCGGAGACGCAGGCGATCCGCGTGCTCAACGACAAGATCGCGGCGGACGAGCGCGTCGACCGGGTGCTGCTCCATCTGTCGGACGGCATCTACCTGCTCCGGAAGCGCTGAAAGTCTGTCGAGAAATGGTCGGATGCTAGGCGCCGCCCAGGGGCCCCGCGAGCCGGCGAGTGGGGGAGGAAACCGGAGTTCCCCGCCCCCGCCGCGAGTCTCGCGGGGACCCCTGTCGCGTAAATGATTTCCGCGATGGTCGGCAACGACGCAGACGGCCATTTATCGACAGACTTTGAGCTCCGCTGCGCCGTTCAGGCCGGCGCCGGGACAGCCCCACCGATCGCCGCTTCCTGTTGGAGCTTGCGGTCCTTTTTCTGCTCTTTGTCGGCCCAGACGAAGAACACCGCCGTCATCGCGAGGAACCACACGGTCCCGCCGATGACCCACATGATGAGCCCGCCAAGGCGTTGATCCTGAAGGTGATCCCAGCCCCACCAGTCCGGCATCGGCAGGCCCTCGTAGGCGTACCAGACGGTTTCGGCGTAGGTGAGCGCGGCGCTGACCGCGATGTCGAGCGCCATCAGGCCGCCGAGAAACAGCAGGCGCATGGGCAAAGGGATCGGCGAGCGCATCGGGTGCGGGTCGATGATCAGGCGCCAAAGGTTCATCGCGGCGAAGGCCATGCAGCCGTGCTCGACGAGGTGGATGGCGTCGTTGAACAGGGCCATGTTGTAGTACCGTGGCACGTGCCAGAACCAGAAGACCGCCTCGAACAGCGCGACGGCGACGAGCGGGCTCTGGATGATCCCGAGGGCGCCCTGGAAGAGCTTGCTCTTCAACAACGGGAAGTAAATGTTGCGCCGGGTCCACGGGTCGAGCCCGCGCACCGCCACGAAGAAGGGCGCGCCGAAGACGAGCAGCGGCACGCCGACCAGCGTGATCAGCATGTGCTGGATCATGTGCACGAAGAAGAGCTGGTCCGAGAGGGGGTCGATCGGCGGCAGATACGCCAGCGAAAGCACGCCGATGCCGCTGAAAAAACAAGCCTGCTGCCAGCGCTTCACCGGGGTCCGGCCCTTGAAGGCGCGGAGGCCGCGGACGTAGAAGATCGCCAGAACGACGAAAAAAAGCAGCGTCGGGTCCCAGGCCCATTTGAGCTGAAAGATCCCGGGCGGTGTCGGCGCGTAGAGGCCGTGGGCGAGTGCTGTTGGCATGACGGGAACCTAGCCTGGCGCCCTGGCAGAGTCAAACTGTCGACGGGCGACGCGCCTCAAGGCGCGGGAGTGGCGTGTTCTGCGGCGGGCGCCGCGGCCGGATGCGCGGCGGCCTCGAGCCGGGCCTTGCCCATGAGCGCGACGAGGATCAGCGCCGTGCCGCCGCCCATGACGAGCGCCGCGACGAAGATCTTCTTCATCCAGCCCGGATCGTAGCGCAGGTGCATGTACCAGCCGACGACCATCACGAACTTGATGGCGGAGAGCCCGAGCAGCGCCGGCACCATGACGGAGGTCGTCATGCCGAGGTGGTCGCGGAACTTGAAGATCGACCATTCGCTGAGCGTCAGCAGGCAAAGGACGACGGCGAAAATCCAATAGAGCTTGAGGCCGCCGTGGGCATCGGTATGGGCTTCGTGCCCGTGCCCGTGCCCGTCGTGGCCATGGCCGTTATGGGGATCGGTATTCGTACCGGCTTTGGTCGCTGCCATTTTTCAGCCCACTCCTAGACGTACACGAACAGGTAAACGACCGTAAAGATGATGATCCAGACCACGTCGACAAAGTGCCAGTAAAGCCCGGCAACCTCGACCACTTCTTTGTTGAACCAGGCTTCGCCCTTGATCAGCGATTTGACCAGGATCGAACCCATCCAGATGACGCCGACCGTCACGTGGGCGCCGTGGCACCCGGTCAACAGAAAGAACGAGGACCCGAATATATTCGTGCTGAGACCCAGGCCCTCTTTGAGCACGAAGGTCGAGAACTCGTAGTACTGGAAGCCGAGGAAGATCAGGCCGCCCAGGACGACGATGAAAAGCCAGAACTGGAAGAGGCGGAGCTTCTTCTCGACGCAGGCATGGAGCGCGAGCACCATCGCCACCGAGCTCATCAGCAGGTCGAAGGTCGAGATGGTCGTGATGTCGATGTTGAACACGTCGTGGGCGAAGGGGCCGACCAGCGCGCGGTTTTTGTTGATCATGTAGTTCGCGATCAGCGAGCCGAACAGGAAGCATTCGGAGCCGATCAGCGTCCACATCGCGATCTTGCGGTTGTCGACCGGCGTCTGCGTATAGATGTGGTGATGGCCTGCCGAGTCGCTCATGTTTTACCGTTCCCTTCAAAGGTCCCAGGTGCCCGAAACACAACAGGTGTTCACGCTTCCTCGAGGGCCCAGCCGTAGGTCGACCCGATGATGATCATGAGGCCGGCGACGCTGACCATCCAGCCGCGCTCCTTGTAGGGCGAGAAGAAGAAGCCCAGGAACATCACCAGGATTCCGAACGCCAGGATGAGCGGCCAGAACGACTGGTTGGGCAAGTGTTTGGTCTTGGGATCGACGAGGGGCTCGATCTGGACGTTGACGCGCTTGCCCGACGGGTACTTGCGGTGCCACCACTCGTCCTGATGGGTGACGACCGGGTCCTTCGCGAAGTTGTAGATCGGCGGCGGCGAGGCGATCGACCACTCGAGCGTGCGGCCGTTCCAGGGGTCGCCCGAGGCGAGCGCGCCCTTCTTGAGGCTCGAGATCAGGTTGACGAAGAACACGATGCCGCCGATCGCCGTCGTGTAGGCGCCGAGCGAGGCGACGAGGTTCCAGATGTTCCAGCCCTGGTCGGGGGCGTAAGTGAAGATGCGGCGCGGCATGCCGGCGATGCCGAGAAAGTGCATCGGGAAGAACGTGGTGTTGAAGCCGACCATGAAGAGCCAGAACTGGAGCTTGCCCAAGGTCTCGTTCATCAACCGCCCGGTAACCTTCGGATACCAGTAATAAATCCCGCCGAAGAGGCCCATCACCGCGCCGCCGTAGAGGACGTAGTGAAAGTGCGCGACGACGAAGTAGGTGTCCTGGTGCTGGGCGTCGATCGGCGGCGAGCTGTGCATGACGCCCGAGAGGCCGCCCAGGGTGAACATCGCGACAAAGGACATGGCGAACAGCATCGCCGTCGTCAGGTGCAGGCGCCCGCCCCAAAGGGTCGTGATCCAGTTGAAGATCTTGACGCCCGTCGGCACGGCAATGAGCATGGTCGCCGCCGAGAAGAGCGCGGTCGCCCAGGGCCCGAGGCCGGTCGTGAACATGTGGTGAGCCCACACGCCGAAGCCGAGGAAGCCGATCGCGCAACCGGAGTACACCATCACCGAGTAGCCGAAGAGCGGCTTGCGGGAAAAGGTCGGGATGATCTCGGACACGATCCCCATGGCCGGAAGGATCAGGATGTAGACCTCGGGGTGGCCGAAGACCCAGAACAAATGCTGCCACAGGATGACCTGGCCGCCGGCGCCGGGGTTGAAGAAGCCGGTGCCGAAGGTCCGGTCGAACTGGAGCATGACGAGCGCCACGGTGATGACCGGGAGCGCGAGGATCAGCAGGACCTGGGTGACGAGGGTCATCCAGACGAAGATCGGCATCTTGAGGAGCGTCATGCCCTTGCAGCGCATGTTGAGGATGGTGACGAAGAAGTTGATGGCCGCGATCAGCGACGCCAGGCCGGCGATCTGGATGCCGAGGGCCCAGAAGTCGACGGAGTGCGTCGGGCTGAACTGGATCTCGGTGAGGTTGGCGTAGCCGAACCAGCCGGTGCCCGGGATCATGTCGGCGACGAAGGAGAAGTTGAGGAGGAGGCCGCCGAACAGGAAGATCCAGTAGCTCAACGCGTTGAGGCGGGGGAAGGCGACGTCCGGCGCGCCGATCATCAGCGGCGTCAGGAAGTTGAAGAAGGCGGCCGACATCGGCATGACGAAGAGGAAGATCATCGTCGTGCCGTGCATCGTCACGAGGCCGTTAAAGAGCGCGGCGGAGGCGAAGCCGTTGTTGGGCATGATGAGCTGCGTGCGCATCATCATCGCCTCGGTGCCGCCCATGAGCAGAAAACCCAGGGCCGCCATGGCGTACAGGATGCCGATGCGCTTGTGGTCGACCGTCGTCAGCCAACCGATGATGCCCGTTTCCGGAAGATTCTTCGCCATGGGAACCTAAAACCTCCACAGGGACCAGAGTCACGAATCAGCGAGATGGGCGGCGGCTCAGAAGCTCTTGGCCGTCGATTGGCGGATGTAGGCGGACACCGAGGCGATGTCTTCCTTGCTCAATCCGAGCTTTGGCATCAGCGAGCCCGGCTTGATCAGCTCCGGGTTGTCGAGCCACTCCGCGAGGTTCTCGGGGGTGTTGCGGCGGGTGCCGGCGCCGAGATACGAGCGGTTGCCGAAGTTCGAGAGGTTGGGGCCGATCTTGTCGCCGGGGATCGTCGCCGACATGGTGCCCGAGATCGTGTGGCAACCCATGCACTGGTTGAAGATCTGCTCGCCCTTGCGCTGGGCCTCGGTCGCGACGACCGGCGCGTTGTTGTAGGTCTTCGCCCAGCTGTCGAACTCCGCCTGCGAGCGCAGGCTGACGTTGAACCGCATCAGGGCGTGCGAGAGGCCGCACAGCTCGACGCACTGACCTTGATAAAGAAGCCCGCCGATCTTGTGCTCGGCGGCGAGCGGTGGCGTCACCAGGAGCATGGGATTGAACTCGCCGTTCAGGCGCGGCAGGGCATCGACCTTGCCGCCGAATTGCGGGATCCAGAAGCTGTGGATGACGTCGGCCGAGCCGATTTTGAAGTAGACTTCCTTGTTTTCCGGGAGATAGAGCTCGTTCGCGGTGGTGACCCCTTGCGCCGGGTACTTGAACTCCCACCACCACTGATGCCCGATGACCTCGATGACCAGCGCGTCCTTCGCCGGCTCGCGGTACTGCCGGAAGATCACCTGCCAGGTCGGCACGGCGATGAAGAGGAGCAGGATGACCGGCCCGATCGTCCAGGTGAGCTCGAGGAGGACGTTGCCGTGGATCTGCTTCGGCGGCGTCTCGTCGGTGTCGCCCGGCTTGACGCGGAACTTGTAGATCGCGAGGCAGATCGGGATCGCGACCACGAAGAAGATGGCCGCCGTGATCCACGTCGTGATGGCGTAGACATGGTTGATCTCCTGCGCCCAGTCGGTGAGCCCGGCGATCGTGCTCATCGGCGTGTCGAAGCCGATGTTCATGCTGTAGCCGGTATCTTCGAAATGCTTCGGACTGGCTTCCGCGAAAGCGGACGTGCTCAGAAGGGCAAGGAGGGACGCGTATGGGAAAACGACGGGACGCGCGGCGAGCCGCTGCAAACTTGATCTAAACATCACTCCGCACCCACCAACAGTAGTAACGGGATCTGGAACAAGAACTCCGAGTTTAGGCCCCTATCATGCAGCAAACATTCCTAACGGGCAACTGACAATCGAGCGCCAAAAAAAAAAATCAAGCGCCCGCCGACGCTCGGGAAATAGCCGGAATTTGGGGCCCGCCGGCACCGCCGCTCACGCCCGTCTCACCAATTCCCACGTGAATCGCGCGGGGCCCCATGCTATGCCTGGAGGACCATGAGGAGGTCGTCCACGAGTGCTTAGCCGAGGCTTTTCCCGCGACGGTGCGCCCGAGCGCCGCAAGCGCGGTCGCCGTCTTTTCGGCACCGCGATCCTGACGGTCGGCCTTACCGTGATGTATTTCCTGCTGCCCGAGGCGGGTCCGCGGCTCAAGCCCGTGGCGCTGTCCGACGGCGAGCTGCGCGGCGCGACCGCCGGCTTCGCGGCGAAGCTGCCGCGCCCCGCCGACGGCGACCACGCCCGCGCCCAGGTGGCCCTCGGCCGCAAACTCTTCCGCGACGCGGCGCTCTCCGCCAACGGCCAGGTCTCCTGCGCGACCTGCCACGCGGCGGCGCAGGCGTTCACCGACGGCAAGCCCGTCTCGGTCGGCCTGGCCCCGGGGACGAAGAACGCGCCGACAGTGATCAATACCTACATGAACACCTGGTTTTTCGCCGACGGGCGCGCCGACTCGCTCGCCGCGCAGGCCCTCAAGCCGCTCGAGGACCCGGGCGAGCAGGGCTTCACGCGCGTCGGGCTCGCCCGGGCGCTGGCGGGCCGCTACCGCGATGACTACGTCAAGGCCTTCGGCGAGCTGCCGGCCGAGCTCAAAGGCGTCAGCCTCCCGGAAAAGGGCCTGCCCGCCCCGGCGCCGCTCAAGCTCACGATCGAGACCGCCGCCGCCTCGCTCGCGACGCTCGGTAGCTTCAGCCTGCTCAGCGAGGTCCTCGGGGCCGCGCAGACGTCCCGGACGGCGCCGGCGATGGAGCTGAGCCGCCGCACCTTCGCCGGAGCGGCGCCGGACCCGGCGGCGATCAAAGCCTATGAAGCGCTGAGCCCGGCCGTCAAGGGCGCCGTGGACCAGGTCTTCGCCAACGCCGGGCGCGCGATCGCCGCGTTCGAGGGCGGGATCGCGGCGGTGGAGTCGCCCTTCGACCACTTCGCCGCGCGCGTCGTCGCGCTCTCGGGGGACCAGCCGATCGCGGCGGCGCTCGACGGGCAATTCGGCGCGACCGAGCTCGCGGGCCTCAAGATCTTCGTCGGGCCGGGGCGCTGCGTCCTCTGCCACGCGGGCGCCAACTTCACCGACCAGCAATTCCACAATACCGGCTTAGGCCAGCGCGGCGGCGACGTCGACGTCGGGCGCACGGCCGGCATCGTCCGCCTGCTGGCAGACCCCTTCAACTGCGTCAATCAGGGCGGGAAGATCCCGCCGGACGCCGACAAGGAGAGCTGCCGGGAGCTGCCGTTTCTCGACGGCGCCAACCCGGAGCTGATCGGGGCCTTCAAGACGCCGGGGCTGCGCAACGTCGCGCAGACGGCGCCGTACATGCACGACGGCCGGTTTTCGACCCTTTCCGCGGCGATCGAGCACTACGATCAGCTGCCGGGGAAGCCGGCGACAGGGCACCGGGAAGAGTCGCTCAAGCCGCTCGACATGACCGACGAGGAGAAGGAGGCGCTCGTCGCGTTCCTTTCGGCGTTGACTTCGCCGGTGCGCGACGTCAACGCGGAGCAGACCGTCTCGGTGAAATAGGGACGGCCGGACAAGGGTTACTAAAGGTCCCCGCCCCGACCCTTTTTCTTGATCTTCTTTTTGCGCTCCGGCTCCGGTGAAGAAGGCGGCGACGCAGGCGGCGCCGGCTCCACCGGCCGCACCGGCTCGGCGTGCCGGTAATCCGCGCCGGCGCCCCACTGGTAGCCGAAGGTCAGGACGAAGAGCCGCCGGAACGTCGTCGAGTAATCTTTGATGCTGTCGACGCTGCGGTCCATGAATGAAGCATTCGAGCTGCTTAGAGCGTCGCCTTCGACTTCTTGGCGATCCGCAGCTTCTTGTCACCGTCGATCTTGTAGCCGATCCGGGTCGGCTTCTTGGTCTTCGGGTCGAGGAGGGCCACGTTGCTCACGTGGAGGGGCATCGGAACGTCGATGATGCCGCCCTCCGTGTTGTTGAGGTCGGGCTTCTGGTGGCGCTTGCCGAGGTTCTTACCGGCCAGAATCAGGCGCCCGGTCTTCTTGTCGATCGAGTCGATCTTGGCGGTCTCGCCCTTGGATTTGCCCGTGAGGACGATGACTTCGTCACCCTTACGGAGTTTGCTTTTGAATTCGTGCTTCGGATCAAACTGCTTCATTGGCTAGGCCACCAAAGGTAAAGGTCCATGGGAGCTTGAGTTTTTAAAGGAAGTTGCCAACACCGTCAAGCCCCTAGATAATCGATCCACTATCCGCATCCTTACTGTAGGCTTGATAACTTGAGACTCGAGGGGGGG
>JAYVWD010000399.1:0-11544 GCA_043786345.1 Pseudomonadota bacterium | reverse complement strand
ATGGACCCCTCCCTCGTCGACGTGAACGTGCATCCGGCCAAGACCGAGCTCCGCTTCCAATACCCGACCGAGGTCCAGAACCTCCTGGCGCTCGCGATTCGGGACCGCCTCCGCGACGCCGACTGGGCGCAGGCCCCGGGCCTCGGCGCCGGCCCCGCGACGACGCCCCCCGGCCGGGCGCCCGAGCCGCGCCCCGGCAGTTTGAGCGCCAACGCCGGCGCGCAGCGCTCCTTCGGCAAGTCCTATGAGCAAGGCTTCGAACCGGCGCCGTCGCGCCATGCCTCCTTCCCGGGGCGCCCGGGCGCCTCGTCCCGTTATTCCGTGCGGTCGTTCGACGCGCCACGCGCGCAACCGGCGACCGTGCTGTCGCTCCTCGTGCCGGGTACCTTCGAAGGTAGCGCCGGCGGCCCCGACGACGGAAGCGACCTCGGCGGTCCGTCCGCGAAGGCGTCCCGCATCCCGTGGACCGAGATGGAGTTCCTCGGGTCCTTCGACCGCTGCTACCTCCTTTTCGCCGACGGCGAGCGCCTGTTGGCCGTCGACCAGCATGCCTTTCACGAGCGCATCCTCTTCGAGCGGCTGAGCCGCGACGAGTCCCTCCTCGGCCAGAGCCAGCCGCTCCTGGTGCCCGAGGCCGTCGAGCTGAGCCCGAGCGAGGTCCAGGAGCTGCGCGCCCGCAAGCACGTGCTGGTGACGCGCGGCTTCGACTTCGAAGTCGAGGGCGACACGACGGTCGCCGTGACGGCGCTGCCCGCGATCCTGGCCGGCCGCAACATCGCCGACCTCTTGGCGGACCTGGCCCAGGAGATCGTCCTCGCGCCCAACGCCCTCGCCAACGCCGACCTGGGCGCGCACCTGCTCGCGACCACCGCCTGCCACGCCGCCGTCCGCGCCGGCGAGGAGCTCGGGCCCGGCGAGCTCAAGCAGCTCCTGGCCGAGGCGCACACGGTCGACTTTTTCCACAACTGCCCGCACGGCCGGCGCGTCCTCAAGTGGTGGACCCGGGACCAGGTCGCGCGGTGGTTCGACCGTTGAAGGAAGCGCGGGTCGTCGTCATCGCCGGCCCGACCGGCAGCGGCAAGTCGGCCTTGGCCCTTGCCGCCGCCTTGAGCTTGAACGGCGAGGTCATCGGCTGCGACTCGGTCCAGCTCTACCGCGGCTTCGACGTCGGCTCGGCGAAGCCGACGCCGGCCGAGCTCGCCAGAGTTCCCCATCATCTGATCGATGTACTCGACGGCGGCGAGGAGTGCGACGCCGCCCGCTACGCCACGCTCGCCCGCGCCGCGATCGCCGCGGTGCAATCCCGGGGAAAGACCGCGATCGTCGCCGGCGGCACCGGCCTCTACCTGCGCGCGCTGCTCGGGGCGGCGTTCCATGCCGACCTGCCGAAGGACGAGGCCCTGCGCGACGAGCTGCGCGCCCTCGGGACGGGCGAGCTCCACGCCCGGCTCGCCGCGCTGGATCCGGCGCGCGCCGCCGCGCTCCACCCCAACGACCGCTTCCGCGTCGTGCGCGCGCTCGAGCTTTTCATGCTCCTCGGCAAGCCCCTCGCCGCGCTCGGGCCGCCCCCGCCGCTGTCGTCGCCGCTCGCGACGCACACGATCATCCTGGACCCCGACCGGGCGGTCCTGCACGCGGCGATCGCGTCCCGCACCGCGGCGATGCTGGCGCAGGGGCTGGTCGCGGAGGTCGCGGCGCTCCTGGCGCGCGGCGTCCCGCCCGACGCCAAACCCATGCAGAGCATCGGCTATAAACAAGTAGCGCTTTACCTTGCCGGCGGCCTTTCGCCCGCGGCGCTGCCGGAAGTCATCATGGCGGCGACGCGGCAATACGCCAAGCGTCAGACGACCTGGTTCAAAAAGGTCCCGGCGGACGCCCGCCTCGGTGCCTGGCATCCGGAGAAGGTCATCGCGGAGCTCAGTCGCACGTTACGGTGAGCGACTTCGCGATCGCCGCCCGGATCGTGCGCTGCACGTCGTCGGTCCAATGCCCGCCGACCCAGCCGGTCAGGTGCCCCTTGCAGTCGACGATGAAGGCCTGCGGCACCCCGTCGTCGTGGCGGAGCGCGTCGAAGACCTTGCGGCCTTCGTCCTGCACCACCGGATGGTTCGGGTCGTGCGCCTGGATCCAGCGCGTGTAGTCGCGCTCGGCCGGGTCGAGCCCCATGTCGATGAACTGCACGCGCTCGTCGCCGGCATACTCGCCCGCGAGGTTCGACACGCTCGCCGCGTTGTCGCCGCAGCCGCCGCAGGTCAGGGTCCACGCCTCGAGCACGTGCACCACGTTCGGGTGGTCGGCGAGGCGGTAGACGGCGTCGCGCGCCGGCCCGTTCTTCCACGGGAACGACGTCGTCTGCGGGTCGATCTGGTTGCCGAACGCGAGCGTGAGACCCAGCGCCTTTAGCCACATGATGCCGACCACGGTGACCTCCCCGATGCGCGTTTATGCGGAGCCCTTCGTCGCTCCAATTATGACCCTTGTCCGGATTCCGCGCCACGGGGGCCTTGGTCGCTGGCCCAAATACCGGACGGAACCGACAATCCATCCGGAGGGTTAGGCAAAAAATTCAATCGTGTCGCGGGCGCGAGGTCGCGCCCGTCATGGCACCCAAATTGCCATAGGCGGGTCGTCTGCGCCGCCGCCCGATCCTGGTCGGCCTAGAGGAGTAACGCTATGAGCCACGCCATGGTCCTGACCGAAGCACCCGAGCAGGAGACGGCCGACCGCGGCGAAATGCCGGAAATCGCCCGCCGCGTGATCGCCTTCGTCCTCGACCGGTTCGCCGACGAGATCCGCCTCGAGGACCTGGCCGGCGCCGCCGGGATGACCCGCTTCAACTTCTGCCGCCGGTTTCACAAGGACTGCGGCCTGCCGCCGATCCGCTGGCTCTGGACTTTCCGCGTGGTCCTCGCGCACGAATTCATCGCGCTCGACCCGCGCTGGTCGCTCACCGACGTGGCGTTCGCCTGCGGATTCACCAGCTCCGCACACTTTTCCCGCTCGTTCAAGGGCGTCTTCAAGGTCAGCCCGTCGAAGTTCCGGAAAGATCAGCTGGCGAAGGCCGTCCGGCGCGACGAAGCGGGCTCGATGGCCGCCCTCTACGGCGGCGAAAGCGCGCTGCTGAACGCCGCGGTCAAGCGGTCGCTGGCGCTGGTCGTCGCCGACTGAGCCTTGGAGGCCCTCAGGCCGAAGCGGCGAGGCCCGCGGCGATGGCCGGCGTCTCGGGGTGGCGGTCGAGGTAGCGGAGCAGCACGCGGCGCGCGTCGGGACCGCGGCCTTGCTGGCGGAAACGCCGGGCGATCAGCAGCGCGGCGAGCTCCGGAAACGACGCGGAGCCGGCGACGGCGACGGCCTGGGCGCGGATGCGGCCGGCGTCGGGACGGGCTGGCGACTTTTTCCTGACGACTTTCACGGCCTTTGATTCCTTGGAAAAACGTCAAAAATGGGCGGCAGAACCCCTGCGGGATCGCGGGGGTGGACCTAGAGTAGAGAACGGGCGGCCCGGCCGCTTGATCAGGATTGCGGCTGGCTCATTTTCCGTCCCATCCCTTACAATCAAGGTATGAGCCCCAAAGACCCCGCGCCCCGCATCCGGCTGGCCCAGACCGGCAGTCAGGGCGGCAGCCTATACAACGCGTACCACCTGCTGACCCAGATCGCGACCCTCTACTCCCGGGGGGGCGAGCTCGATCATCATCCGCACGCGCCCGCCGTGTGGGCCGAGCTGTGCGACGGCGTGTTGACGGATTTGGGTGACGTCTTCTCGGCCTGGGAGCTCGTGCTGAACGTCAAGGAAAAGCCGGCGACGGCGCTCGACGAGAAGCGCCTCGGCGCGCAGATCAACCGCGCCTGCCTGCGCATGGACCGGGCGCTCGCCGCGCTCAGCGTGTGGACGCCGCTCGCCAAGTGGCTGACGCTCGCCCGCCTCGCCGAGCGCCGCTGGCAGAAGGTCGCCGCCGAGCTCGCCGCCCGCGAGCCGCGCGTCAAACCGCGCCTCGACAAGGCCCGCCTCGCGAGCCAGGACCGCTTCTCCCGCGTGACGGGGCTCTGGGAAAAGCACGACAAGATCCGCCAGCAGATGGCGCAGTTCGACCAGCTCGAGCGGCAGCTCGCGTCCGGCGAGGAGCCCTCCTGATGGACGAGCCCCTCTCGAAATTCAGCATAAACACCGTGCGCGAGCTCTTCCTCGTCGGCGAGGGGCCGCACACGGGCTTGCTGACCAAGCTGGTGAAGTCCTTCTATTTCCTGGCGGCCAAGCCCGGCAAGGATCTGACGCCGGGCCGCGAGGAGACGCACTTCGTCGTCGCTTGCATCGACTTCGAGGCGCCGCTCCAGGTACAGGCCTACGTGCGCCTCTTCACCGAGCTCACCTCGCCGCTCACGCACAAGCTCGCGTTCATCCTGAGCCCGGAGACGTGCTCGGGCGACCAGCTGCTGCTCCTGCAGGAGATCGGCGTCCGGTACGTCGCGATGGGCATCCGGCGCAACGACGACTTCAAGGACTATCTGAAGCGCATCTGCCTGGAGCTGCACCAGGTCGGCTCGCTCGAGCCGTTCGCGGCGGAGCTCGAGCTCACGCGCCGCTCGGGCGACCTGGCCGGAACCCGCCAACTCATCGACAAGCTGCGCGATCTGCCGGTGCAGAGCGAGGCCGTGCTGCGGCTCCTGGCCTGCGCCAGCATTCAGGCGAACGACTTCCGTCGCTCGGAGGTCTACCTGCGCAAGCTGTTGACCTTGAACCCGCAGCACCTGTGGGCCGCGAACACGCTCGGCCGCTTTTACATGAAGAGCGGCCGCGTCGCCGCGGGCGTCGAGATCCTCGAGCGCCTGAGCACGTTCCACGAGCTCAACGGCGAGCGCCTGCTCGAGCTCGGCAACGCCTACGTGAAGGCCGGGATGCCGCGCCAGGCCGAGGCGAAGTTCGTGAAGGGCGACGGCCTGGCCGAGGGGAAGGATCCGCGCTTCAAGGACGGCCTGGCGAAGGTCAAGCTGAGCGAGAAGGACTTCATGGGCGCGATGGCGCTAGCCCAAGGCCGCCAGCTCACGCCGGACGTGATCTCGTTCCTCAACATGCGCGCGATCCTCCTCATCCGTGCCGACCGCTTCGACGAGGGCATGGAGTACTACCGCTTCGCCTTCGACGGCGCCGGCGACGACAAGGCCGTGCAGGCGAAGCTCAAGTTCAACATGGGCATCGCCTACGTCCGGACCCAGGATCTGGAGCGGGCCGAGGCCTGCTTCACCGAGAGCGCCCAGCTCGGGGGCCGCTCGTTCGCGCGCGGGCAGGTCGTTCTGCGCCAGGTCCGCACTCAGATCAAGCTCCGCGCCAAGCAGCGCGAGAACGCGGCGAACGGCATCGCGCCGACCGAGAAGGACGCCGCCCGGGAGCCGGGAGCAATCGCGGACAACGACTGGGAAACGCTCTACTGAGCGCCGGCCGTGCGGACGCTGTTGTCCCACCGGACAACAGTGTCGGGCGGCCATGCTTACCAGCCCCCGCGCCGCGGCTGACAATGGACGATAGGTAGTGGATGAGGGGGCGAAGACTTTGGACACCTCGGCCGGATACTATAGGGATCTGCTGCGCCAGGAGCTGGCGCGCCGGCAACGCCGTAACCCGCGGTATTCCCTGCGGGCTTTCGCGAAGCTTTTGACCGTCGACCCGGCCGTGCTGTCGCGGGTCATCGCCGGGAAGCGCCCGCTGTCCCTGAAGACGGCGGAGCGCGTCGCCGAGCGCCTCTACGAGGGCGCGCGCGCCGGGGGCCGGGGGCGGCTGCGGTTCCTCGCCTCGGTCACCCTCGACCTCCAGCGCCGGCAGTTAGGCCGCATCGCCCCGGAGGTCGCCGCGGCGTTGGCGCCGCCGGTGCACGATCTAAACGAAGATTTATTCAATGCGATCGCCGACTGGCAGCACTACGCGGTGCTCGAGCTGACGTACACGGAAGGCTTCGCCGGGACCGCCTCCGCGGTGGCGCAGGCCTTGGGGCTCGGTCTCGACGAGGCGATCGCCGCGCTCGACCGCCTGCTGCGCCTCGGCCTGCTGGTGCGGGCCGCCGACGGGCGCCTGGCGAAGGCCGAGCACAAGATCCACGCGCGCAGCCCGGCCCTCTCGACCGCGGCCTTGCGCCGGCACCAGCGCCAGATCCTGACGAAAGCCCTGGAAAGCCTGGACGGCACGCCCCCGGAGGCGCGCGCCGTGACGACCCTGGTGCTGCCGACCGATCCGGCGCAGCTCACCGTGGCCCGGCAGCTCATCGAGGAGTTCGCCTGGAACCTCTGCCAGCATCTGACGGCGGGGCGCATGACCGAGGTCTATGCCCTCGCCGTGACCCTTTACCCATTGAAAGACCAACGCAAGGGAGGCACGCGATGAGGGTTTGGACCATGGGCGCCGGAGCGCTCGCACTCGTGGCGGGCTGCGGCCAGGCCGACCTGCTGAAACCGCATTCGCCGGGCTGGCTGCTGCAGGGCAGCGGCACGTCTGGCAAAAATCTGCCGTGGCAGCCGGAGCCGGCGCGGACCTCGCCGCTCGTGGAGGACTTGAGCAGCCACCTCGTCGATTTGCGCGGCGCCATCGCCAACCAGGACGGCTCGCAGGCGCAGGTGCTCGCGGGCTGGGTCGTCGCCGCGTTCGGGCGCTCGACCAGCGAGGCGCGCGTCGCCGAGGTCGATGCCGCGGGGCTCTATACGCTGAGCAAAGTGGACGTGCGCGAGCCCCAGACCCTGGCGCTCTTCAGCGCCGACTACGTCCTCCAGGCCGTGCTCTCGATGCCGAGCCCCGTGCCGAACTCGATCCGCCAGTTCTTCAAGCCGCGCACAGGCGAGCTGCCGCGCCTCATCAACCGCGGCCCGATCATCACCTTCCAAAGCACGGACGGCCTCGAGATCACCAGGGACCTGGCTTCCGACCAGAACGGTGACGGGATCCCCGACGGCGCGGTCAGCATCCAGCCGAGCGCCCTGATGCTCGACGGCCTTTTGAGCGGGCCGTCCGACTCGGCCCAGGACCTCGACCTCGACGGCATTCCGAATGAGAAAGACCCGGACATCGACGGCGACGGCCTGATCAACGTCCTCGACCTCGACGACAACGGCAACGGCCAGCTCGACGTGTTCGACCCCGACGCGAACGGCGACTACCAGCCCGACAACGCGCCCGGGCAGGAGGACACCGACGGCTACTTCAAGCGCGGCGTCGAGTTCGCGGCGGCGCAGCTCCTGATCGAGCCGCGCGCGGACGGCACCAACGGGACCTCGCTGATGTTCCGCGCCAAAGTGCGAGAGGGCGTCGTGCCGCTTGGCGTGCAGGTGCGCGGGGCGCCGTCGCTCCTCAACAACTCCTACTTCGAGACCCGGGACGAGCTCGGGCAGGTCATCCACACCGCCTTCAACCGCCTCCTCGGCGACGACGGCCTGAGCGATGACGGCGGCGCGGGCGACCGCGTCTTCGGCAAGAAGGTCTTCCTCGATGCCGGCAAGGTGCCGCGCCCCGGCGAGAGCCTCTTCTTCCAGCTCGTCTTCGGCTCCCTCGAGCACCCGTGGTACATGGAGTTTCCGGTCGTGTTCCCGCCCTTACGACCGGCCATGATCACGGCGCAGTTCGATCCCGCAACGAGGACGGCGCTACTTGTCGGCAATCCATTCGGCGAGCATCAGGAATTCGTCTGGACCGTTCAGATCTTCGACGACCGAGGCCGCGACCAGGGCCCCGCGGTTTGGAAATCGCAGGCGATCCCGGGCGATACGCGGATGTTCGCGATCCCGGGAAACCTCTTCGAGGCCGGTCGCAGTTATTCGTTCCAGCTCCGCGCCCAAAGCCAGGACAAGATACCGGGCCTGCCCGGGGTGATCGTCGCGACAAAGACCTATCCAATCAACAGCGCGTCGCCTTGAACAGGCGGCAGGCGCCGAACAGGAAGCTGACGACCTCGTCGACCTTGAACCCGCCGTCGTACAAGACCGTGCGCAGCTCGTCGGGCGCGTAGAACGACCCGACGCTCTGCGGCAGGTACTTGTAGGCGGCGCGGTCCGAGACCAGCCCGCCGATGAACGGCAGGATGGTGTGGAAGTAGAGCTGGAAGAGCGCCGAGATCAGCCCCCGGCGCGGGATGAAAAACTCGAGGATCAGCAGGGTTCCGTCGACTTTGAGGACGCGGTGGAACTCTCTGATCGCCTGCGGGCGCCGCACGACGTTGCGCAGGCCGAAGGAGATGCTCAGGCAGTCGAAGCTCTGGTCGCCGAAGCAGAGCGACTCGGCGCTCACCCGGCGGAAGTCCACCGGCGGCAGCGGCGCCGCGTGCGCCCACTTGGGGCTCGGGAGCGCGCGCTCCTTCGACTGGGTGAGCGCCTTCGTGCGGGCGATCTCGAGCATCGCCTGCGAGATGTCGGCGCCGACGAAGACCTCGTACTCGGAGTGCGCCTCGCGCGCCGCGAGCAGGACGTCGCCGGTGCCGGTCGCCACGTCGAGGTAGCGCCCTTCCGGCCGGTACGGCACGAAGTCGACGAGGACGCGGCGCCAGCGCTGGTCCTGCCGGGCGCTGAGCAGACGGTTGAGGAAGTCGTATCTTGGAGCGATGCGGTCGAACATGGCGCCGACGCTGGCTTCGCTCTCGGGGTGCTGAATCGTCAAAGAGTCTGAGCTCCTTCGATAGGAGCCCCTCTTTTAGCGAGCGATGGTACGCGAGCGCAATCCCTGATATTTTGGGGGTACGCGCCAGGCCGGCCAAAGGAGGCAATCGAAGATGCAACATCTCGTTATCGTTGGCATACTTTTGAGCGCCGCGGGCTCTGATCCGTTCAATCCCGGTGCCTACCTCGGGGTGAAGCAGGAGGAGGCGGCGAAGGCCCAGGTCCAGTCCGCCGGCGGCAGCGTCGGCGGGCTCACGGCGCACTCCATTTACCGGCTTTCCGGGCACCGCTTCCACCGGCTCGCGACGGTCGCCGGCGCGGTTTTCCTGCCGGGCGCCGGCGCGGTTCCGGAGCTGACCGAGGAGTTCGCCATCTGCGAGCAGCACGTCCGGCTCCTGGGCGGCGAGGTCCTGCGCGTGCGCGACGGGCTCCCGATCGACGCGACGCTGAAGGCGGCCGAGCCCCAGATCGTCGCCATGATCGGCAAATGTAAGGACGGGCTCATGAAGAGCCCGACGCTCACCGTCGTGCGGCCCGATGGCGCCGTGGTCGAGATCAAAGCCAAAGAGTCGCGCGACACCCAGCGGCGAGCGCTCGAGACCAGCCGGGACGACGCCTTCGACGAGAAGGAGGACGCGAAGAACCCCGCCCCGGCGCCGGCTCCGCCGCGCCCGCCGGCCTCAAGATAGACGCCCTTTCAGGGAGGCGCTGCGGAACCAGAGCTCCGCGCGGGAGCCCTGATCGGCGTGCGGCTCAGATGCCGACTTCGACGCCGAGCGAGAGGGACTTCGAGGCGACGGGGCGGTCGCTGTCCGTCGGAAACTTAAGTCCTCCCTTCTTGATCTCGTCTTGCTTATACGTCTCACCGGCAGTGCCGACTTCGACCAAGAGCTTGACGAGAGGCAGAAAGTTAAATTTCGCGCCGACGTCCAAGTGGTAGCCGGTGAGCTTACCGGTCGTAACGACCTCGATCGGGTTTGCCGGGACGGTCTCGTTGGTGATCTTCGACTTGATGGCCACGGCCGAGTAGACCGGGAAGGTGACGCGCACATAGGGCGTCAGGATCGGCACGAGCGAGAGCCAAGCCGTAAAGTCGAGCGCGGCCTGAAAGACCTTGGCGTCCGTAACGTTGCCCATGTAGGCGAGGTCATTTTTGTCGGGCGAGCCGACGTTGATGAGCGCGCCGAAGCCGATTGGAATCAGAGGAATCGGCGAGAGGTGCGCGGACACTTGCACTTCTTGGGACTGCACGCCGTGCTTACCGACGACGTCAGCAGTGTCCTTGCCTTCCCACTGGTACCAGCGCTTGCCGACCGTGGCCTCGGCGTCGAAGAAGGCGAACGAGGGCACGGAGTAGGCGCACACCGCGAGCGCGAGCAGGCGATTGGCGGTCTTGGAAAGCGACATGGGCTCATCTCCTTGGGAGGTTTTTTCAAGCAGTCCCGTCGAGACAATATGCCCAAGGCCTTAAGGTTTGTCGCGGCCAATCGTGAGCGGCGTCTCGCTCACCAGGACGCCCGGAAGCTCGGTAACGAAGCGCGCCCCGAAGGCGCTCGATGGTGTATGGAAACCGGGCGCCGTGCCGCCGGCAAGGAGCCGCTCGGCGGCCCGCACCGCCGCGCCGGCCGTCAGCGTATAGCCCTCGGGCGTGCGCATCCAGAGCTGCGCCGTGGCGCCGGCGGCGTTTTTCGCCTCGCCCCAGAGGTGGATGGTCGCCTGGCCCCGGGCCGCCACGGTCGGCCCCTGAATGCGCCGCTGGATCTGCGCCTTGAGCAGGAGCTGCACGGGCGCCAGCGCCAGGAGCCAGCGCGCATAGTGGAGGAAGCGGACCAGCCGGAGCTGCGTCGCCGAGGTCGCCGCATAAACCACGACGTTCGGGATGCCGGTCGAGTGGTAGGCCGTCGAGACGTCCCCCCAGGGAATGGCCATGGCGAGGGTGCCGGCCGGGGTCAGCGGGACGACGCGGGTGCGCTCCCCCGGGATCTCCTCGACGATGGTGCCGCCGATGCGCACCCGCCCGCCGGACCCCAGGCCCTCGACCATGGTCTTCGCGGTGCCGACGCTCAGCGCCGCCCCGCGCGGGTCGAAGGCGAGGGTCAGGTGCGTCGCGTCCGGCAGCTTCTCTTTGAGCAGCGCGGCGAGGCAGTCGCTCGGCACGACGTCGAAGCCGACCCCCGGAACGGCGCAGATCCCGGCGCGCTGGACCTCGGCGTGGCGGCCGTGGACCATCTCGAACACGTCGATCTCGCCGGTGATGTCGAGGTAATGCGCCTTGGCCGCGAGGCAAGCGTCGAGCATCGGCGACGCCGTCGCGGAAAACGGCCCCGCGCAATGAATCACGGCGCCGACCCCGTCCAGGTAGCGCGCCGCCTCCTTGGGGTTCCGCAGGTCGAAGATGCGGGCGGGCAGCTTGAGGCGCCGCGCCAGGTTCGCGACGCGCTGCGGGTGGCGGCCGGCGACGATCGGCGTGTGGCCGCGGGCCAGCGCCGCCTCCGTCACGAGGCGCCCGGTGAAGCCGTTGGCGCCGTAAATCAGGATCGGTTTCATCGCTTAGTCCCCAGACTTCGGTTTGAGGACCAGCGGCAGACCGGCCGTCAACAGCACGACCGTGGCGCAGCGCGCCGCGAGGCGCTGGTTGGCGAGCCCGACCAGGCGGCGGAAGCACCACTCCTGGACGCGCGCCGGCGGCGGCCCGCCGCCCGCCTCGCTCGAGGTGAGGACGATCCGGTGCGTGTGGGCGGCGCCGCTGATCAACTTCACCAGCTCGTCGATGCGCGGGATCACCGCCTCGTCGGCGGCGTGCGGCTCGACGGCGGCCCCGAGCTCGTGCACGAGCGCGCCGAGCCACTGGCTCAGGGAGTCGATCAGGATCTGCTCGCACCCCGGCCGGCCGAGCGCATCCTGGAGCGCGCCCGG
>JAYVWD010000398.1:0-1707 GCA_043786345.1 Pseudomonadota bacterium | reverse complement strand
AGAAGCCGGACGGACCCGACGCCCGAATGGTTCTCGCCCGTCCCGACGACGTAGACGGCCGCGGGGAACGGCAGCTTCGCGACGCGCCGGCCGTCGGCCACGAAGCGCTCGACGATCCCGACATGGTCGGCCAGGAAGTCGCGCGCGAAGGCTAAGGCGCCCGCCCGCGGCGGCAATTCCGGCGCGAGCGCCGCGAACCGAAAGACGTGGCAGGTGCCGCAGAAGCGGTGAAAGTTGCGGCGGTAGAGGAACATCAGGCGACCACCGTAGGCGTGGCCGTAACCCCGATCGGCATAGTAGACGTCCGCCGGGGGCGCGCTCGCGACATAGGCCGCAAGGCGGTTGCTCACGAGGTCGTCGGCGTCGAAGAACATCAGGTGCTCAGGCGGGTCGGCCCGCAGATGCCTAAGCGCCGCCAGGTGCTTGCGGCCGCGGTCGGCGTGGATCGCCGGCATGTTGCCGATGAGGTCGCGCGGCGAGGCGGCGGGTGGCGGGAGATCGACCTCGACGAACTCCACCGCCGGATGCGAGAACTGCAGGGTGGGCCGCTCGTTACACACGACGATGACCCTGAACGCCGGGCCGGCCTGGCGGCAAACCGACGCCAGGGAGCGCTCGAGCAGCTCGACCACGCGCGCCCAGGAGAAGGCCGTCGCCGGGTGCCGCAAGGTCGTCACGAAGGCGAGCATCGCGCTCCTTTCACCGGGGGACCCCGCGAACGGGCGGCGTCTCGGTGCGTGTGGCCCGCCAAGGCGCGGCGCCGGGAGCGGGCGTCGGCGTCGGCGTCGGCGTCGGGACGACCGTCGCTCCGGCGCGCCCACTCGCCGGGCGCCGCGACGGCAGGCGCAGGACATGATCCGCCAGCTCGACGACGTCGGTCTGGTGCGAGATCAACACGATGGTCACCCGCCCTCTCAAATCCGCGAGGACCCCGCGAAACCGCGCGACGTTCTCCTCGTCGAGGGCGCTCGTCGGCTCGTCGAGCAGGAGGACCTTGGGATCCCGGTAAAGCGCGCGCGCGAGGGCGAGCCGTTGCCGCTGGCCGCCCGACAGCCGCCCGCCGCGCTCACCCACCGGCGCGTCGAGTCCGCCCTCTAAATCATCAACGAAATCCATGGCATGGGCTAAACCGAGGCAGGCGGTCGCCTTCTCCCGGTCGGGCGCCGGATCGGCGAACGCGACGTTGTCGAGGACGGAGCCCGCGAACAACAAGGGCTCCTGCGGCAGATACCCGACACAGCGCCGCCAGTCATCCAGGTGGAAGGAGGACAGCGGCTGGCCGTCGACGAGCACCGCGCCGGCCTGCGGCGCGACCAACCCGAGCAGCAGATCCATGACGGTCGTCTTGCCGGCGCCGGACTCGCCGACCAGGGCAAGGATGCTGCCGGACGGGAGGACGAACGAAAGGTCACGCAAGACGGCCGGACCGGTGCCGGCTGCCGGCTCCCCGGCGCCGCCGGCGTAGGCGAACCCGACCCGGTCGAACGCGATCTCGGGCGCGTGCGCCGGGACGGGCGCGGCGCCGCCCAGGTAATCAGCGGCGCCCGGCGCGGCGCGCAGCCGCGCCTGCATCTGCGTCCACCACTGCAACCAGCTCGCCTGCGCCTGGGCCGTGAAGTGGCTGGACTGGAGGAGCTGCATGCGCGGCAGCATCCGGTAGAAAAGGCCCATGTATGCCACGAACGTCCCGACGGGCAGCCCCGACCC
>JAYVWD010000397.1:0-6173 GCA_043786345.1 Pseudomonadota bacterium | reverse complement strand
GCAGACACGGTTACGCTCACTTTGGAGCCGTCCGACGCGGACCGCCGCGGCGTCGCCCGGCCGATACCGGGGCAGTTCAACATGCTCTATGCCCATGGTATCGGTGAAATTCCCGTTTCGGTCAGCGGTGCTGCCCGGGACGGACGCGCGCTGTTGCATACGATCCGCGGCGTCGGGGCGGTTTCCCGGGCTCTTTGCGCGCTCAAGCGCGGGGACGGAATCGGCCTGCGCGGACCGTTCGGCTCCTCGTGGCCGACGCCCGCGCTCGAGGGCATGGACGTCCTGATCGTGGCCGGCGGCCTCGGCCTGGCGCCGCTGCGGCCGGCGATCGCGGCGATCGCGGCGAACCGTGGCGCCTATGGGGATGTCTCGCTTCTCTATGGCGGCCGATCCCCCGAAGGGTTGCTTTTCGCGGGAGCCCGGCGGGAATGGATAACAACCAATAATATTAATGCTTTAGAAATAGTCGACCACACGACGACGACCTGGGCCGGGCGCATCGGAGTCGTGACCTCATTGCTTCCCGCGCGCCTCCGGGACCCTTCCCGGACCGGCGCACTGCTCTGTGGGCCCGAGCTCATGATGCGATTCGCGGCCACGGATCTGGTGCATCTAGGGATTCCAGCGGAGCGGATCCATCTTTCAATGGAGCGCAACATGAAGTGCGCGATCGGCCTCTGCGGACGGTGCCAATTCAACCGTCACTTCGTCTGCAAGGACGGCCCGGTCTTCACCCTGGCGCAGGTCCAGGACCTGTTGCCGATCCGGGAGTTGTAAGGTGGCGCCGCCAAAACCCAGGATTCCAAAGCTCGCGGTCTGGAAATTCGCCTCGTGCGACGGCTGCCAGCTCAGCCTCCTCGACTGCGAGGACGAGCTGCTGGCGATCGCCGGCAGGATCAAGTTCGCCAACTTCCCCGAGGCTTCGCGCGCCGTCGTGCGGGGGCCCTATGACCTGTCGTTGGTCGAGGGATCCATCACGACCCCGGCGGACGCGGAGCGCATCCGAAAGGTGCGCCAACAGTCCCGCCACCTGGTGACGATCGGCGCCTGCGCCACGGCGGGCGGTATTCAGGCGCTGCGGAATTTCGCCGATGTCAAGGAGTTTGCCGCGGTCGTCTATGCAAGGCCGGAGTATGTCCAGACGCTTTCCACGTCGACCGGGATCGCCGAGCACGTCAAAGTCGACTTCGAACTCCGCGGCTGTCCGATCAGCAAGCACCAATTGCTCGAGGTCATGCTCGCCTTTCTCCACGGGCGGCGGCCAAACATCCCCCAGCAAAGCGTGTGCGTGGAGTGCAAAGCCAAACACAATGTGTGCCTCGCCGTGGCGAAAGGTATACCCTGCATGGGACCGGTGACCCAGGCCGGCTGCGGCGCGCTCTGTCCGTCCTTTGACCGTGGCTGCTACGGCTGTTTCGGACCGAAAGAGCATGCCAACACCGCCGCCCTGGCGCGCGACTTCCGGGCAAAAGGGCTGGGCGAGGTCGAGGTCATGAGGCTGTTTCGCACGTTCAATGCCTGGGCCGGGCCCTTCCGTGACGAGAGCCTTCGGCATGAAAAATAAAGTGAAAACCAGAACGATCAAACTCGACTACCTCGCGCGGGTCGAAGGCGAAGGAGCGCTTTACCTCAAGGTTCGTGGCGGGACCGTCGAGGAGGTCCGCCTCAAGATCTTCGAGCCGCCGCGGTTTTTCGAGGCGCTCCTGCGCGGGCGAAGCGCCGCCGAGGCACCCGACATCACGGCGCGCATCTGCGGCATTTGCCCGGTTGCCTACCAGATGAGCGCGGTGCAGGCCGTCGAGCGCATCTCGAAGGTCCAGGTCGGCGAAGCCATCCGGGACCTGCGCCGCCTGCTTTACTGCGGCGAATGGATTGAAAGCCACGCGCTTCACATCCATATGCTCCATGCACCGGATTTTCTCGGCTACGCGGACGCGATCAGCATGGCCAAGGACCATCCGGACGCGGTGACGCGCGGCCTTCGGATAAAGAAGGCCGGAAACGCGCTCATGTCCGTGGTGGGCGGCCGCGAGATCCATCCGATCAACGTCCGGCTCGGTGGATTCTACAAGACACCGGCCAAAGCTCGACTCCAGGAGCTTCGCGCCATACTGGACGACGCCCGGAACGACGCGGAGGCCACGATCCGGTGGGTCGCCGCGCTTCCCTTTCCCGATGCGCACTACGACTGCGAGCTGGTCGCCCTGCGGCACGCCTCGGAGTATCCCATCACCGAAGGGCGCATCGTCTCGACCGCCGGGCTCGACCTCGCCGCCGAGGACTACGAGGAGGCTTTCGAGGAACGGCAAGCCCCTTACTCGAACGCGCTGCAGTCGGTCATAAAGGGGCGTGGCGCCTACTGCACCGGGCCGATGGCGCGTTTCGCGCTGAACTATGACCGCCTGCCGGAGGGCGTGGCCCGCCTCGCCGCGGCGGCCGGGATCGGTCCGGAGTGTCGCAATCCTTTCAAGAGCATCATCATCCGCAGCGTCGAGGTGTTCTTCGCGCTGACCGAAGCGGTGCGCCTCATCGATGCCTACGTCGAGCCGCCGTTACCGGCCGTCGCCGTCGAGCCGTGCGCCGGGGTGGGACACGCCTGCACCGAGGCGCCGCGCGGGCTCCTCTATCACCGGTATCGAACCGACGAACGTGGTGACATCCTGGATGCGAAGATCGTCCCGCCGACCTCGCAGAACCAGCTGGCGATCGAGGAGGACCTGCGGCGACTCGTGCCCCCGCACGCGGCAAAGAGCACCAACGAGCTGCGCCAGCTTTGCGAGCGGGCGATCCGGAACTATGACCCTTGTATTTCGTGTGCGACCCACTTCCTGAAGCTCGAATTGGACCGGGATCAATGAGGAAGCCAACCAAAGAGGCCCGGCCGATGGTCATCGGCGTCGGCAACGACCTGCGCGGTGACGACGCCTTGGGGCTGGTGGTCGCGCGGCGCCTCAAGAAGACCGTCGCGGCCCTCGTCCCCGGCGCCGAGGTCGTCGAAAGTCGCGGGGATGCCGCTGAGCTGATCGACCTGTGGACCGGACGCGATGAGGTGCTGGTCATCGACGCCTTCGAGCTGCCTAGCGGGACCGCCGGCGAGATCCTGGAGTTCGACGCAACCGCCGCGCCGCTGCCGGCGCCGAGCGCCGCGTGCTCGACGCATGCCTTGAGCCTGAGTCAGGCCGTCGAGCTCAGCCGCGTCCTCGGCACGTTGCCGCGCCAGCTGACGATCCTCGGCGCCGTCGGTGCCGTTTTCGGAATGGCGCAAGGCCTTTCGCCGGCCATCGCCGCAGCGGCCGATCGCCTCGTCGTCACCATCGAACGCCGCCTGAACCCGGGAGGAGAGACCCCGTGCACGAACATTCCTTGATGATCCACCTCATGCGTCAGATCGAGGAGGTCGCGGCCCGCGAAGGTGCGACGGCGGTTCGCGGCGTCAAGGTCCGCCTTGGTGCCCTGTCGCACTTTACGGAGGAGCACTTTCGCGAGCACTTCGACGTGGCGGCGAAGGGAGGCGTCGCCCAGCATGCGCGCCTGGACATCGAGAGCTCCGCGGACATTTACGCGCCCGGCGCCCAGGACGTCATCCTGGAGGCCGTCGAGATTTCATGAGGCGAAGGTGACCATCGTGGGGAAATTCATCAGCATCACCGGTCGGGTGCAGGGGGTTGGCTTTCGTCCCTTCGTTCATCGGGAAGCGGTGCGCCTGGGGCTCGTGGGATCGGTGCGCAACGGCCCCCAGGGCGTCGAAATCGAGGCCGAAGGCGACGAAAGGAAGCTCAGTGAGTTGATCAGGGTGCTCACGGCCGAGCCCCCGCCTTCCGCGCGGATTACGGGCATGCGGGTCGAAGCCTTGGTGCCGGCCGGACGCGCCCTTTTTTCGATCGAGGCCAGTAAGGCCGGCGAAACGACCGGGGCCCAGGTCCCGGCCGACGTCGCGACCTGCATTGACTGCCGTACCGAGCTCTTTGACCCCGCCAATCGTCGATTCCAGTATGCGTTCCTCTCGTGCGCCGAATGCGGGCCGCGCTTCACGCTCGCCGAGACCTCGCCATTCGACCGCGGGTCGACGACCATGGCCGCATTTCCTCCTTGCGACGCCTGTCTGGCGGAGCACGACTCGCCGCTCGACAGGAGGTTTCACGCCCAGACGATCTCCTGTCCGGAGTGTGGGCCGAGACTCCAGCTGCTCGGTTCCGCCCTCGAAGTCGTCGACGGTGTCGGCGCCGCCGTCATCGCGGCGGGGGCCACGGCGTTGCGGCGCGGGGCCATCGTCGCGGTCAAGGGAGACGGGGGCTTTCTTCTGCTCGCGGACGCCGGCCGCGAAGGGGCGGTCCAAACGCTTCGGCTGCGGAAGGCGCGGCCGGCCAAACCGTTCGCGCTATTGATGCCCTCTCTCGCGGCCGTCCGGGCGGCCTGTTACGGGTCGGCGGCCGAGGAGGACGCCCTCTCTTCCAGGGCGGCTCCTATCGTCCTGATGCGGAAAAAGCCGGGCCCGGACGGAGCCCACGGGATCTGTGCCGGAGTCGCGCCTTTCTCGCCGCATTTCGGGTGTATGCTGCCGAGCTCGCCGCTGCTCCATCTCGTGGCGCATGCCTTTGACGGTCCGTTGGTCGCGACCAGCGGCAACCGCCGCGGTGAGCCCCTTGCGCGAGACGACGGCGAGCTGGCGCGCCTCGGCGGCATCGCGGATCTCTTTATAACCCACGACCGGAGGGTCGCCCATCGCGTCGACGACTCCGTCGTGCGCTGCATCGAGGGGCGTCCGACGGTGTTGAGGCTCGGGCGAGGCTATGCACCGCTCGCGATTCCCTCCCCCGCGGCTTATGGCCCGCGGGTCCTCGGGATCGGCGCCCAGGAAAAATCCGCGTTCGCCCTAACGATGTCCGGGCAGATCATCCTGAGCCAGCATCTCGGGAGTCTGGATACGCTGGCGGCGACGACGGGCCTCGAGGACGAAATTCGCGGGTTTTCGAAGCTCTATGGGCGCGAGGTCCCCCCGCAAGGTGTCTGCGACCTTCATCCGGACTATGAGTCATCGCGCCTGGCCGAGGCCAAATGGGGCGCGAATGTCGGACGAATTCAGCACCACCATGCCCACGTCCTCGCCTGTATGGCCGAGAACCGGCTGGACGAGCCCGTCCTCGGCGTCGCCTGGGACGGCTCCGGCTTCGGGGCCGACGGCACCGTCTGGGGCGGAGAGTTTCTCGTCGTGGACGGCCCCCGGATGAGCCGGGCCGGCCATTTCAAGGCGTTTCCGCTGCCGGGTGGGGAGGCGGCGGTGCGGGAGCCGCGGCGCGCCGCGCTCGGGATCCTGTTCGAACTGGAACGGAGCCACGGTGGGCTTCGCCGGCAGACCGAGGTCGAGCGATGGCTCTCCTCTCAGTTCGAGCCAACCGAGCTCGCCGCCCTCCGCGCGAGCATGACCGCGCGGCTCAACTCGCCGATGACCTCAAGCGTCGGTCGGCTATTTGACGCCGTTGCGTCGCTCGTCGGGCTGTGCCAGCGATCGCGCTACCGGGAGGAAGCTCCGGTCGCTCTGGAGGCCCTGGCAGCGCAGGCGACCACGGCGCGTGCCTATCAGATCGACCTCGCGAAAGGTCAAAGGGGCGCGCTCGTCCTGGATTGGGGCGGTTTGATGGCGGGGATCTTTGGCGACGTCATCGATGGACGGGACCGCGGCGCGATCGCCCGTGGTTTCCACGAAGCTTTGGCGGAGGGCGTTGGAGCGGCCGCCGAACGCCTTGAAAAGAGGCAGGTCGTGTTGACTGGCGGCGTTTTTCAAAACGACCTCCTGACGTCGTTGACGGCAACTCGTTTGCGACGACGCGGTTTCCAGGTGTACACTCACCAGCTCGTGCCTCCGGGCGACGGCGGAATCGCCGTCGGACAAGCCCTGTTCGGCCTCCTGAGCAAAGGCCCGGAAGGGGGCGACGATGTGTCTGGCCGTACCCGGTAAAATCCTCGAAATCAGGGGCACCGAATCGCTGATGCGAAGCGGCCCGGTCAATTTCGGCGGGATCATCCGCGAGGTCAACCTCGCTTACGTCCCCGAAGCGAGGCAAGGCGACTTCGTACTCGTCCATGTCGGGTTCGCCATATCGGTGATCGACGAGGGCGAGGCCGGCAGGGTCTTCGCGCTACTCGAGCAGCTCAAACAACCAGCCGAGTGACCT
>JAYVWD010000396.1:0-4212 GCA_043786345.1 Pseudomonadota bacterium | reverse complement strand
CGCCGCCACCGGCGCCGCATGCAGGGGCTCGAGGAGCTGGGCGATGGCCTTCCGGTATTCGACTTTGGCCTGGAGCACCGTGCGCAAGCGCCGCGCCGTCGTCGGCGTCAGGGCCGGGCCTTTGGCGGCGTTCTTGTGGCGCTCCTCGTCGCGCTCCATCTCGGCTATGGCGAGGGCGTGGAGGTTGCGCCACTCCCAGAGCTTCGCGTCGGGATCGGCGAAGAGCACCGGGAGTTTACCGAGCAGCGGAATGCCCGCCGCACAGCCGGTACAGGCGAGCGCCGCCGGCGCGCCGGCAAGGGGCGCGCCGCAGCGCGGGCAGGCGAGGAGGGGCGCGAGGTCTGGATTTTGTGCTTTCATATCAGTCGATTATCGATGGGCCCGGCGGCCCTGTCAAACCGCGCCTCGGACGGCCGCTCAGGGAACGACGACCAGCACTTCGAAGCCGATCTCGATCGTGTCCGTCTCCTTGGCCTGGATCGGCACGAGCATGTCGCCGTGGCTGAGCTCGCCGGAGCCCGTCAGGGTGACGTCCGTGCTGGCGAACGTGCTGAGCTGCTTGTTGAGCTCGCCGTTCAGGATGACGTACATCGTCTTCGCCTTGATCTTGATCGGCTCCTCCGTCTCGATCGTCGGGCGGCTCAGGACGTAAGCCTTGCCGTCGGTCGTCTCGGAGAGCTGCAGCGACAGGATCGCCTTGTGGCCGAGGAGCGCCGTCAGGTCGAAGGTCCAGCCGTTCCGGCGGCCGGCGTTGACGGACGACGACTGGTCGAAGGCGGCGTTGGTCGTGAGCGCGATCATGTCGACGTCGGCCTCGGTGTCCGGGACCTCCAGCATGAGCTGGTTGAGGCCCGTCATCGGCTTTAAGTCCTGCGCGACCGGCTCAGGCACCGTCTTGCCCTCGGGCGTGGCGACGAAGCCCGGAATCCACACGTATTTCGTGTTGATCGTGTTCTGCTCGGGCTGGCGATAGGGGGCGCCCGCGCCGCTATCCCGGCCGTTGATGTGGAAGAAGACGCGCTGGCCGTCGCCGGTGTTCTTGGCGCGGAACCAGACCTGGTACTTCGCCGGGGTCGCCGGGATGTCGAAGAAGTAGAACGCGCCGCCCTGCTCGGGCTTGACCGGATCGATCTTCTCGATGCGCGCCAACACCGTCCGCTGGGACGAGGTCAGGTCCTCCTTCGGCGCCAACCGGTCGCCGATGGCCTTCGGGAAGCCGGCGGCGACCACCCAGTTGCCGTTGTAGCCGCCCTTGAGCGAGAACTCCTTGGCGCTCGCGATCGGCACCGCGCCGAGCTTGATCAGGGCCGCGCCGCCGGTCGCGTCCGAGGACCCGCCCTTGGCGAGCCAGGCCCGGATCGCGTCTTCCATGGATTTGGCGTCGGCCGCGCACTCGCTCCAGCAGTTGTGCGAGAACTGCCCGAGGCGGGCGACGAGGCGCGAGGCGGGCACCGCGGAAAGGCTCACGAGCTGCGACTCGGTCACCACCTTGAACGCCGCGTCCGGCGCCGCGACGGCGAATTTCGGCGCCTGCGCGGCCCCGTGGCACGAGCCGCAGTGCGCAACGAGCAAGGGATGCAGCGTGTCGGTGAACGCCGCCTGGCTGGCGCTCGACGCCGCGCCGGGGTCCGCGACGACGCCGCCCGTGGTGGTGGTCGTCGCCGGCGTCGCCGGATTGTCCTTGTCGATGACGCCCGGCTGCACGCCGCCGCCGGTACGTTTGGTTTTTTCCTTCGGCTCGAGATTCGAGCAGGACGACCCGAGGAAGGCGAGAAGGATCACCGCTCCCGCAGCACGACCACGAACTCCGATCATATTTCGCCCTCCTGAGGTACGGTCGCTGCCCGTCACGTCGGCTTGTTGCCCCAGATGCGGAACGTGTCGGGAAGCACGTCGGCCGCCATTTTGGTGACGTCGATGCCCTCGGCCCACGCGATGTTTTGCATAAGCGACAACATCCCTTTTTCCGGGCTGTCGGCGATCAACTTGTGCGCCGCGTTCGCGGAGTCGACCCCGCCGTTGGCGTTCATGTTGTTGATCTGGTGCAGCGGATTCTGGATGGGAATCCGCCCCTTACGGTGGTAGCCCAGGACGCACATCATCGAGCTTTCGCCCTGGTCGTTCGTCGGGTTCGGACCCATGAGCGCCTGAGCGGACGTGTCCTGGCGCGCCGTGTTGTCGCTGCAACCGGCGGAGCCGTCCGTGTGGAAGATCACGTAGAAGCCGGCGTCGGTGCTGTTTTCCGTCGCGACTTTGGCGGCGGCCGTGAAGGCGAGGCCCATGCGGTAGCCGTAGTTGAAGTCGCGCTGGTTACACGTGCCGCGGGCGTTGTTGTGGTAGTCCACCCCGTCGCCGACGTACGTCGCCGCGCCGGCGAACCCGGAGGCGAGCATGTAAGCCATCTGCAGGACCTGCGCCTCTTCGCCGGTGGCGAGGTTGGCGTTGGCCGTGAAAGGGACGGCGGTCGGGGTGCCCTTCACGTCCATGAGGACCGGGGCGTTGACGAGCGGGTCGTTCGTGGCGTTGACCGCCGCGACCAGCGCCGCGTTCTTGCTGAAGTCGATGCTGTCCGCGAGGTTCTGGCTCGCCGACTTCGACGACTTGACGTAGTTGCAGCGGACCAGCTCGGCGAGCTGATCAGGCAGCGCCTTCGCGCTCAACTTCTTGATGTGGGCTTCGCTGAGCTGCGCGGCCGCCGCGATGATCTTGTCGAGGCGACCGGGCAGGGCCTGCGAGAGCGCCACGGCTTCGAGGAGGTTCCGCGCGTCGGACACGCCGTTGATCTGGGTCGCGGACACGGACGAGAGGATCGACGAGGTCGGCGCCATGGAGCGGGCGCCGTGCGCCGTCTCCTGCGAGCCGATGATCGGGGCGAGCGCGCCCTGGAAGCCCGCCTTGTAGGCCCAGTAGACCGGGCTGAACGGGTTCCCGGCGTTGTCGTCGATGGAGCGGACGCAGGCGGTGAAGCCCGACATCTTGGCGCGGACGTCCGGCGTGGTGCCGCGCATCAGGCCGAGGTAGAAGCCGCCGCGTTTCCACAGCGGGATCCCGAAGGTCTCTACGTCGGGCTCCTCCTTGACCCATTCACTGGAGACCGACATGCGGCCGTAGCCGGCGTCGGGCAGACGGTCCTGGTAGCCGCCCTGGCCGCCGACGAAGAGGTTCGCGCCCGCGGACAGGCCGCCCGGCGCCTCGAAGACCATGACCTTCGGGGTGTTGCGGAAGACCGCCAGGTCGGAGCCCGGGTCGCCGCAGTTGTCGGCGCCGTAAGCGTGGCTCGCGTATCCTAAGATGCTCGGCGTGATCAGGAGGCCGCCGCCCAAGGTGAAACCCTGCCCGATCAGCTCGCGGCGGGTCATCGGATACTTATGGTTTTCGTGCTGAAACGGCTCGAGTCCGCGGGCGCGGGCCATCTCGACGAGTTGCTTCAAAGACTTCATGGATCCCCCAATGCCTCGAAAATGGTGAAAAGGTCAGCGGCTCACTTGAACCAGGCGGGCGACGCGAGGCCGACGACGATGCAGTTGGCGACGACGGAGTCGATGAACTTGGTGCTGGTGATGACATGGGTGGTCGGGTCTTCAAAGTCCTTGTTGAGCTCCTCGTTGAACGCGAACATGGTGCTCTGCATGTCGCCTTCGTCCGGATAATTGCTCTTGTCCGGGCCCCAGAATGCCGCCTCGAAGACGGGCTGGAACGTCGTGTACGCGACGATCTTGTCGACCGCGCCGCCGTCGTCCCACGGAAGCGTCGCCGGGAAACGGTCGTCCTTGCCGCCCGCCGCCTTCTTCATCCAGGCATTGCAGACGTTGTAGAGGATCTTCACGCCGTTGGTCAGGTGGCCGGCGGTGAAGGTCTGCAAGCCGCCGCCGGCTTTCGGCAGGGTCGGCGTCAGCTTTTCGTTTTCGGCCCGGGCCGCCACGCTCAGCTCGGTCACTTCGAGGCGGGCGCCGGCCAGGAGGTTCGCCACCATTTCGTCGCCACTACGGAGGCCAAGGGCCTCGCCGTCGCTCAAGATCGTATCCGCGGACACCACGGCAGGCGCCGCGACGGAACCGCTCCCACTGGCCGGCGGCACGACGACGTCGTCGACTTTGGCAGGCTCCGTCGTCGCCGGCGGCACGACGGCCTTGGGGCTGTCGTCGCCGTTGTCTTTGCTACCGCAACCGTTGACGGCGACGCCCGCCATGAAGGCTACCAGAACCGAAATTT
>JAYVWD010000395.1:0-6112 GCA_043786345.1 Pseudomonadota bacterium | reverse complement strand
ATCTCATAGAGCTGACCACGAGCGGCGACGTCGGCGTCGGCGCCGAAGGTCAAGGTCTTGTGACCGTAGTCGACGACGGCGGCGAGGATGTTTTTGTCTTTGCCGGCGGCGAGGGCCATCGTCTCGAGGACGTCGGCGGCGCTGATCTTCGCCGCCCCGGCGTCGAATCGGGCCAGATGCGGCCAGCGCTCGTCGCGGCCGTGGATGCCGTCCTTGAGGCTCGGGGTCTCGTAGTTGTTGGCGGAATAGAGCAGGCCGCCGGCGCTGGGGGTGCGCACTTCGAGTTTCGTCGCCGTCGCTTCGAGCACGAGGGCCGTCGTCGCGTCGCTGACCATGACGTTGACCGCGACGGTGCGCGTCGCGTGGCGGTAAAGCTCCGCCGCTTCCTCGGCGGAGTCGGCTTCCTCGAGAACCTGGCGGAAAAGGAGCATCGACGGCATGCCGTGGCTGCGGATGTCCCGGCTATAGGAGGTCATACGGCTCATCATGACGCCGCGGTCGTTGATCGCGGTGAGCACGCCGCTCATGCCGGGGACGTTGATCGAGAGGACGCGGTGCTTGCCGGGGCGGGCGAAGACGGTCGGGTGCCAGTATTGGCGCAGGACCTCGGAGCTGCCGTAGTCGAGGTTGCGCCCGTAGAGCAGGCCGCCCTCGGTGCTGCGCTCCGGCAGGACGACGAAGGTCGAGCAGCCGAAGGGCTTTGAGAAGAGCTCCATGACGTCGGGGATCGCGTTGACGATCAGGCCCATGTCGTAGTCGATGCCGACGGCGTCGGTCATGCCGCGGATCTCGTCTTTGAGGTCCTGCGGGATGAAGGGCTCCATGTTGTGGACCTTCGCCTTCGCGTAGATCTCGATCAGGAGCGGGACGGTCCGGAGCTTCGGGAGGAGCCAGTCGTTGTAGAGGGCGAGGATGTCGGAGCGGAGCGCGACGCCCTGCTTGTGGCCGAGCTCATAGCCGCTGCCTTCGAGGACGAGGATGTCCCTGGCGGCGAGCTTCTGCGGCGCCGGCGTCCCGAAGGCGGCCGCGCTGGCCATGAGAAAAACGACCAGTCCGGCTAGCATGTGGCGCATGGCATCCCTCCGTAAAAGCAGCGTGAAAGTACGGAGAACCTACCACGGGCCCCGAGGGTGTGCTACAGAGCCGATTGAACCTCGTGGAGATAGTCTGATGACACGGTTTTCCGTAGTGATTCTCGCAGCCCTCGGCGCCGGAACGGCGCTCGCCGGCGAGCCCATCCGTTTGAAGCCGGGCCAATGCATCCTGATCGGCTCGCAGGAAGTCTGCGCCATGACGCCTGACGCCGCCGCCGCGGCCGCGCCGACGACGCCGCGGCCGACGCTGATGGCGTCGTGCAAGTACGGCGACCGCGCCGACGAGCCGGGGATGAAAGGCTACACGCTGATCCAGATCGGGCTCAAGGACGACGGCACCAAGACCGAGACCGCCGTGAAGACCTACGGGTCGATGCCGGCGGACAAGGCGGAGTGCGAACGCGAGGCGTACCGCCTCGATACGCGCTCGCCGCGGCCGTAAAGAACGCTTCAGGCGAGGATTGAGACCCCCGCCACGACCGCCGCGAGCCGCACCAGGTCGTGGATCGCTTCCCCGTCCACGCCCGCCTTGCGCAGCTCCTCCTCGTGCGCGACGACGCAGGATTCGCAGCCGTTGATGGCGGACACGGCGAGGGCGAGCATCTCGAAGCGCCGCTTGCCGAGCGCCGGCTTCGCGAGGGCGTTCATGCGCAGGCCCGCGGCGCGGAAGTGCTCCTGAACGTGGTCTTTGCCCCGGGCATTTTCGACGAAATGCCGGAAGCGGTAGTAGCGGTTGAGCATGCCCATGACCGCCGCCGCGTCGCGCGCCTCCTGCACGTCGGCCGCCGTGAGCCCCGCCGCCTCGGCCGCCGCCGCCCCGAGCTCGGCGAGCGGCCGGCTCCCCACCGCGGTCGCCGTCGCGACGAGCGCGAGCACGGCGTCCGCCGGATCGAGCGCGCCCTCGGCCACGAAGCGCTTGAGGTTGAGCTTGAGGTCGCGGGCGCCTTGCGTCTCGCGGCCCTGGAAAAAGAGGTCGATGCCCTGGGTCAGGATGTCGGTGCTACTCATCGCGGGTCCTCGCTCGAAGGGGTGGGCCCTCAGCCGTTGAGGGTTTTCTGGCCTTTTTCCCAGTTGCACGGGCACAGCTCGTCGGTCTGCAGGGCGTCGAGCACGCGTAGGACCTCCTTCACGTTGCGGCCGACGTTGAGGTCGTTGACGCTGACGTGCCGGATGATGCCGTCCGGGTCGACGATATAGGTCGCGCGGAGCGGGACCTTGTCCGTCGGGTGGAGGATGCCGAGCTCCTCGGTCAAGGCCTTGGTGTAGTCCGAAAGCATGGGGAACGTCAGCTCGCGCAGGTCGGCGTGGTCCTTGCGCCAGGCGAGGTGGGTGAAGTGGCTGTCCGCGCTCGCGCCGATCAGGACCGTGTCGCGGTCGGTGAAGGCGGCGGCGCTGCGGTTGAACTCGGCGATCTCCGTCGGGCAGACGAAGGTGAAGTCGAGCGGCCAGAAGAAGACGACGGCCCATTTGCCGCCCAGGTCCGCGTTGGTGAGGGTCGCGAACTCCTTGCCTTGGTCGAGCGAGACGACCGCCTCGCCTTTGAAGGTGGGAAACTTGGCGCCGATGCCGAGGATGCGACTCATTTGGAAACTCCTTTGGAGGGCCGCGTTCGTGCGGCCCTGGGCTGTCTATTGCATGTGTCGTTCCAGCATCGAAATGACGGTGAAAATTACTTAAATATCTGATATTATTTAACTAAATATTAAAGTCGTTCACCGATATTTCGGTGATACCCAAATAGCAGTGATATAATACCTAAATATGGGTGAACCGATGGACGAGCTTCCGAACCTCGACGACTTCCTCGAAGCCGGCCTCGCCTGGCTCGAGGGCGTGACGCCTTACGACCTCGCGACGGTGTGGCAGGTGGACGGCGACAGGCTGCGGGTGCGCATGGCGCGCGGCCGCCTCAAGTCGCAGCGCGTGCTGCAGCACGTCGTCGCGCTGAGCGAGCACGACGACCTCCGGCGCGTGCTGCAGGAGCGCCTGCCGCGCGTCAACACCGCGCATGACCACGCCGACGGCGAGGGCGACCTCTTCGACGGCGTCGTCGACCTCGCGCCGGGCCACAGCTGCATGGTCGTCCCGCTCGCCGCGGGCGGGCAGTCCCTCGGGCTCCTCTCGCTCGACCGCAACATCTGCGAGACCTATTCGCCCGAGGCCCTGCGCCTCGTCGACCTCTACGCGCGCCTTTTGGCGTTCGGGATGCAGGTGACCGAGCGGGCGCAGCGGCTCGGCCAGCTTTACGGCGAGGAGCAGTCGCGCAACGAGATCCTGCACCAGGACCTGCAGTCGGCGGCGGCGCAAGACCCGGTCGCCAGCTTCGAGCGGACGAAAAACCCGCGGATGCGCGCCCTGATCGAGCAGACGCGCGCCGCGGCCGCGTCCGACAGCGCGATCCTGATCCGCGGCGAAACCGGGACGGGGAAAGAGGTCCTGGCCCAGGCGGTGCACCGCTGGAGCCGCCGCGCCGACAAGCCTTTCCTCAAGATCAACTGCGCGAGCATTCCCGAGGCGATGCTCGAGAGCGAGCTGTTCGGGCACGTCAAGGGCTCCTTCACCGGCGCCGTCAAGGACCGGGTCGGGCGCTTCCGCGCCGCCGACGGCGGGACCCTGTTCCTCGACGAGATCGGCGACATGCCGCTGTCCCTGCAGGCGAAGCTCCTGCGCGTGCTCCAGGAGGGGACCTTCGAGCCGGTCGGCAGCGATACGACCGTCGCGGTGAGCGTGCGCATCGTGTGCGCGACCCACGTCGACCTGGAGGCGGCGATCCGGGCGCGCACGTTTCGCGAGGACCTCTTTTACCGGATCAATGTTTTCCCCGTCACCCTGCCGCCGCTCCGGGAGCGCTGGGAGGACGTGCCGGCGATCGCCGAGCAGATCCTGCGGCGTTTCCGGGCGCGGGCGGGCCGGGGCGCGAGGGGGCCGCGGCTCGGCGAGCGGGGATTGGCGCAGCTGCAGGGGTATGCCTGGCCGGGGAACGTGCGGGAGCTCGCGAACGTGCTGGAGCGCGCCCTGATCGTCGGGGCGGGGGCGGCGGAGCTTGATTTTGCGGGGTTGGCGGGGGGCGACGGCGCGGGCCTGAGCCCGGGCACGGGCCTGAGCCCGGGCCCGGCGAAGGGCGCGGGAGCCGCGGCGCCCGGCACGCTCGACGAGGCCATGTCCGCGCACATCCGGCGCGCGCTGGACGCCGCCGGCGGGAAGATCTACGGAGCCGACGGGGCGGCGGTCAAGCTCGGCCTCAAGCCGTCGACGCTCCAGGGCAAGATGAAGCGGCTCGGGATCGGGCGCTGAAGCCGGGGCGGGCGCGATGCCCAAAGGCGATAAACGGTGCGGGGCGGGCGTATGGCGCCCGCCCCACAACTATGGCCGGCTCACCGGGGAGCTGCGGCGAAGCATTCAGTGCGCCGAGACTTCGCCGACGGGACGGACATAAACCACGGCCTTGCCGGGTCCGCCCTTGTCGCGGAGCTTCTTGCCGACTTCCATGACGTAGGCGTCTTCGGCGTCCTTCGGCGTCGTTTCGCCCTTGATCTTGGCGTCGCTCAGGCTAAAGGACTTGGCGATCCAGTCCGGCTGCTCCGCCATCGTGAACGTATCTAACGCAGGCTCGCGCGGAACGGAACCCCGAAACCTCAGTCGAAGGAAAACCGGAACTTGAGGTCGAGCTTGGTGTCGCCCGCCGGATTCGTCGGCGTCTGCTGCTGGTTTTTGAGCGCGTCGTCGCGCTTTTTCTCCAGCGTCCCCGACACGCGGATGTTGTCGTGGATGTCGTACTCGGCCGAGATCTCGTTCGCGTTCTGCTCGGCGCGCAGGACGACGTCGAAGTCCTCGCCCAGATCCAGCGGCAGGTTGAGGCGCGGCACGGGCGACCCGTTTTCCTCGCTGTCGGCGGACGGGTGCACGTCGATGTAGACGTTGCGCACGATGCTCTGCCCCGACAGGTCGAAGAGGCGCTCGACCGGCTCCTCGTATTGGCCGAGGATCAGGTTCAAGGCCTCCGAGGTCGCGGTGCCGCGCGTCGCCTGCTCGAAGTTCGAACTCTCGTCCGGCAGCTTCCCGCGCGACAGCAGGACCAGGATGCCGACTTTGCTGATCGGCGTGCCGTCCTCGCGGTTGGGCGGGTCCACCGAGAACTCGACGGTCGGGTTCGAGGCGCGGCCGGTCACCGCGATGTACACGCGGTACGCCTCGACCTCGCTCACGGCGAGGATGTCGAGGCTCGGGTCCGGCTTCACCGGGTCGTCGAAGGTCACGAGCCCGCGCTGCACCTGGAAGTCGCGCTTGTAGATGAACTTCCCCTTGTCGAACTCGACCTGCCCGGTGATCGACGGCGTCAGGTCCGTGCCCTTGATGGTGAGCGCCGTCGACAGCACGCACTGCAGGTTCCGGTTGTGGATGTTGATGGTCTGGTCGGCGTTCACGGTCAGGTCGAGCAGGAACGAGGGTTTCTCGCTCTTCACCGTCGTCTTGAAGGAGTTGGACCGCAGGGCGTTGATGATTTCGTTGCGGACGTCGACCTCCTTGGTCGAGCGGGCGCGGTTCACCTTGACGTCGCCCGTCACCTTGAACGGGAGCTTCGACCCGGTGATCGCCACGTTGCCCGAGAGCTGCGCCTCGAAGCTCTTGAGGAACGCGACCGGGAAGATCACCGTCGCGTCGTCGAACGCGAGGTCGAGCCGCGAATCCTCGGGCACCGCGCCGGGGCTTACGTCGAACCCGCCCGTCACCGAGACCGTGCCGGTGCCCTTGTCGGCGAGGAGCGAGTCGATCACGAGGCGCTGGTCTTCATAGAGGACCCGCATGCGGATGTTCTTGAACTCCGGCCGCACGTCGGCGAAGCCGATGCCGACGGCCTTCCAGGTCGCCGCGATCCAGGGGTTGGGCTTTAAGTCCGTGAGCTCGACGCGCGGCTTCGGGTCGCTCACCGGGCCCTTCACGTCGGCGACCAGGCGGACTTTGCCGCTCGCCGTGTCGATCTCCTGGCTGAACTCGCGCACGAGGGCCATGTCGATGAT
>JAYVWD010000394.1:0-2294 GCA_043786345.1 Pseudomonadota bacterium | reverse complement strand
TGGTCCTCGGAAAGCGAGGCAAAACGCAGCTCGAACGCGCCCTGGGCGGGGCCCATCCGCTGGATGCGGCAGACGCGGAGCTGTTGCTTGAGGCGCGCGACCTTGAAGAGGATGCCGCATTCCGCGGGCATCTTGCCGAAGCGGTCCTCGACGTCGAGCTTGAGGCGCGACAGGTCGTCGGGCGACTCGGCGGCGAAGAGGGCTTTGTAGAGGGTGAGGCGTTGGCGCTCCTCGGCGACGTAGGTCGGCGGGATGAAGGCGGAGGCCGGGATCTTGATCTCGGGGTCGATGAATTCGGAGGCGTCGCTGCCGCCGCGGAGGGCCGCGATCGCGGCATCGAGCATCTGCGTGTAGAGCTCGAGGCCGACGGCCGCGGCATGGCCCGACTGCTCGCCGCCGAGGAGGTTGCCGGCGCCGCGGAGCTCCAGGTCGTGGCTCGCGATCTGGAAGCCGGCGCCTAAATCCTGGTAGGCGGCGAGGACGTCGAGGCGCTTCTTGCCGTCTTCCGTCAGGCGCTCCTCGTTGGGCGTGAGGAAATAGGCGTAGGCCTGGAGGCTCGCGCGGCCGACGCGGCCGCGCAGCTGGTAGAGCTGCGCCAGGCCGTAGCGGTCGGCGCGGTCGACGACCATCGTGTTGACGTTCGGCATGTCGACGCCGGATTCGATGATGGTCGTGCAGAGGAGGATCGGGAATTTCTGCTCGAGGAAATCGACGATCACGCGCTCGAGCTGGTGCTCTTTCATCTGGCCGTGGCCGACGCGGATCTCGAGGTGCGGGACGAGGGACTTGAGAAACGTACGGATCTGTTCGATGTCTTCCACGCGGTTGTGGACGAAGAAGACCTGGCCCCCGCGGCGGACCTCCTGCTCGATGGCGTCTTTGATCAACGCCTCGTCAAAGCGGGAGATATAGGTCTTGACCGCCAGGCGGTCGAGCGGCGGGGTCGCGATGATCGAGATGTCGCGCAGGCCGACCATCGCCATGTGGAGGGTCCGGGGGATGGGGGTCGCCGTCAACGTCAGGACGTGGGCGCCGGCGCGGATCTGCTTCAGCTTTTCCTTGGCGGCGACGCCGAAGCGCTGCTCCTCGTCGATCACGAGGAGGCCGAGGCGCTTGGGCTTGATGTCCTTTGACAGGAGTCGGTGCGTGCCGATGAGGACGTCGACGCGGCCGTTCTCGAGGCCCGCGATCGCGGCCTTGAGCGCGTCGCCTTGGACGAAGCGGTTCACCTGGGCGACGTTGACGCCGTGTTTATCCAGGCGATCCGTGAAGTTACGGTAGTGCTGGTAGCAGAGTACGGTGGTCGGCACGAGGACCAGCACCTGGTAGCCTTCGAGGACGCAGCGCATCGCGGCGCGGAGCGCGATCTCGGTCTTGCCGAAGCCGACGTCGCCGCAGATCAGGCGGTCCATCGGCCGGCCGGAGATGAGGTCGGCGTCGACGTCGGCGAGGGCGCGGAGCTGGTCCTCGGTTTCCTCGTAGGGGAAGGTGGCCTCGAACTTGAGGTAGGTGTCGTCCTGGACCCCGAGGCGGAGGCCGCGGGCAAGGGCCCGCTTCGCCTGGATCTTGATGAGCTCGTCGGCCATGTCGCGGACGGCGCTCTTGACCTTCGCCTTGCGCTTTTCCCAGGACGGGCCGCCGAGCTTGTCCAGGGTGTGGGTGCCGGCCCCGTCCGAGCCGACGTTGTAGCGCTGCAGGAGGTTGAGGCGGTCGACGGGCAGGTAGATCTTGTCGCCGCCCGCATACTCGATCACGAGGAAGTCGGTCGTGACGCCGGAGACCGACATGCTGGTCATGCCCTGGTAGCGGCCGATGCCGTGCTGCACGTGCACGACGAGGTCGCTGGGCTTCAAGTCGGCGAAGCTCGAAAGGTAATTCTGGAGCTTCTGGGAGGCCGGCTTGGCCTTGCGCGCCTTAGCGCCGAAAAGAGCGTGCTCGGGGAGGACGAGGAGGTTGCGCTCCTCGATCCAGGCGTGGGCCGTGAGGTCGCCGTGGCCGAGCAGAACCTTGCCGGGGGGGATGGCGTCCTCGGCGAGGAGGCCGAGGACGCCGGCGGTCTTTTCGGCGACGATATTGCGGTGGCCGAGGAGGTTCTTGATGCGCTCCATCTGCTCGTCGTGGTGCGCGAGCAGGACGACGCTGCCGCCATCGGCCTCGAGCACCTTGTCGATGAGCCCGGCCCACTTGTCGAAGACCTCGGCGCCGACGGAAGCGGCCATCGGAGCGCCGTCGAGGGTGATGCGACCCTCCATGCGGAAGAGCTCGCGGTCGACGGCGGCGTAGGGGTTGCCGAA
>JAYVWD010000393.1:0-7724 GCA_043786345.1 Pseudomonadota bacterium | reverse complement strand
GCCGATCCCGAGCTCGCCGGCCAAGGCCATCAGGCGCGCGCGCTCGTTCTCATAGTCGCCGATGACGGTGAGGTGGAGCCGCGTCGCCTTCGCCGCCAGCGGCAACGCGCGCAGCAGCCATTCGGCGCCCTTCCAGCGCTCGAGGCGCCCGAGGAACACCAGCGTCAGCGGCGCCTCGGGGTCGCGCGCCGCGGCTGCCGGCTCGTCCACGGCCCAGAGCCCCGGATCCACCCCGTTTTCGATCATCAATTCGGTGCGGCCGCGCCGTCCCCCCGGCAGCGCCCGCGCCGTGCGCTCGTTGGCGACGAGGATGAGCGCCGCCTCGCGCTTGCCGCGGGCCGCCAGGTTCAGGGCATATGAGGAGAGCCGGCCCGCCGCCTTGAGCCAGCGCGCCGCGGGCGCCTGGAGGAAGCGGAAGCCGCGGGGGTATTCCATCGCGCCGTTGAGGGGCCCGACGACGAGGGGCACGGGAAGGCGGGTGAGGAAGCTCGGAATCCGCGGGGAAACGGGCATCGGCTGGTGGATGACGTCGGCGCGCAGGCGCAACGCCAGGTGCCGCACCGTCGTCGCCTGGGCGCGCTGGATCAGGAGCTCGCGGGCGAAGAAGAGGAAATACCGGGGAAACCAGCGCGGGAGGCGCGCCTCGACCGCCTTGAGCACGGCGTGCGCCCGGGTCGCCGGGACGTAGTGGACCCGGTCCCGGTCCGTGCCGAGCAGCCCGTCGAGCTCGGCCCGCGTCTCGTCGCCGACGCACAGCCAGGCCTCGCAGCCGGCGCTGCGGAGCCCGCGGAAGATGTGCAGCGGCAGGATCGCCTCGCCGCCCCAGGCCGCGGAGGCGTGATCGGCCACGACCAGGACGCGGGGCAAGCCGTCGAAACGGCGGGAAGAATGCAAAGTCTCGCCCTTTGTTAAACAAAGGATAGAATCAGACGCCGAATTTTAATGACTTATCCTAAGGGTTGCAATGGAAAATCCGGGTCGTTATATAATGGGGCTGCCGACGCGCCCCTCCCCCCTTCCAAAGACCAAGGGCCACCGATGAGATCCCCCGCCCGCGCCGCCGCCGTGATGCTCGCGCTCGCGCTTTCCGCGCTCGCGGCCTTGGCGACCATGCCGCCGCGCCGCGTCGTCGTCGTGCCGCATACCGTGGCCGCGGCGCCGGCGCCGGCGGCAGCCGGGCAAGCGCCGGCGGCGATCCCTCAAGCCGCCGCGCCGATGCCGGCGATAACCGCTAGAGTGGCGGCGCTGGCGCCGGCCGTTGGCGCCCCCGCCGCCATGCCCGCCCCGGCCGCCGTTCCCGCGCCCGCCTTGGCCGCCAACGTCGGAGCCCCGACGGGTTCCGTCGCCGCGCCGGCGCCGCCCGCTGCCGGCCAAGGCCCCGGCCCCGCGGTCACGATCGACCGCGCCGCCGTGATCGGCCCCATCGACAACATGGTCTACGGCGCCAACTCCCACGTCGACGACGAGCGCCACACCACGCGGCTCAAGTTCCCGATCTCCCGCTGGGGCGGCAACGCCGCGACGCGGCACAACTGGAAGGCCAACACGACCAACCGCGCCGCCGACTGGTTTTTCATGAACATCCCCGACGCCACGTTTGCGCACGGCGGCCGCATGGTCGGCTTCGCGGACCACGTGGTCCTGACGGTGAAGGAGCGCATGGAGCTCCTCTACACGATCCCGACGATCGGCTGGATTCCGAAGGACCGGGAGACGCGCTGGGGCTTTTCCGTCGCCAAATACGGGGCCCAGGAGAAGACCGAGCAGTGGCACCCCGACGCCGGCAACGGCGTGCGGGTGAACGGCAAGCCCATGACCGGAAACGACGCGACCGACACGTCGATGCGCATCGGTCCGGAGTGGGTCGCCGAATGGGTGCGCCATTTCAAGGAAACGCTCGGGGGAAAAGGCGCGCGCGACGGAGGCATCCGCTTCTATGCGCTCGACAACGAGCCCGACCTTTGGCACCAGACCCATCGCGACGTCCGGCAGGGCGACGACCGCCTCAAATCGCCCTATATTACGTACGACGAGCTGTGGGAGCGCACCGCCTCGTACGCGGCCGCGATCAAGACGGCCGATCCTGGCGCGCTCATCACCGGGCCCGTCACCGGCATCTGGTGCGACTACTTCACCTCCTCCGCCGACGTGAACGACGGCGACGGCGACTGCAGAAACGGCAAGGACCGCAAGGCCCACGGCGGGCAGCCGATCCTCGCCTGGTACCTCAAGAAGATCTGCGAAACCCAGGCGAAGACCGGCGTGCGCCTCGTCGACTACCTCGACGTCCACTTCTACCCGGAGAACCTCGACCTGGACTCCGAGGACCCGAAAATCGGGAAAGACCGCCTTTCGCGCGTCCGCGCCCTCTACGACCCCGGCTTCGTCGACCCGTCGTGGATCAAGGAGCCGGTGCGGCTCATCCCGCGCCTCAAGGAGTGGATCAAGGACAATTGCCCGGGCACCAAGATCGCGCTCACCGAATACCGCTTCGGCTGGAACGACGGGCAGACCTCGGCCCTCGCGCAGGCGGAGGCGCTCGCCGTGCTCGGCCGCGAGGGCGTCGACCTCGCGACCACCTGGGGGCCCATCGCGGCGGGCGGCCTGCTCGAGGGCGCTTACCGCCTCTTCCTCGACTACGACGGCCACGGCGCGAGCGCGCTCGGCGGCACCGCGGTCAGGGCCGCCGTCACCGGCGCGGACCCGACGATGCTCACCGCTTACGCCATCGCCACGCCGCGGGCGACGCTCGTTTATGTTTTCAACAAGGACGCGGCGAAAACGCAGACGGTGCGCCTCGCGCTCGCCGGCGACGCGGCGCGCCGCCCGGCGCGCCTCTTCCGCTTCGGGAAGGGCGGGATCGAGCCGGCGCAGAGCACCGAGCTCCCGCCGTGGTCGGCAATCCTTGCCGTGTTCGAGCCTTGAGGCACAACGCGTGATAAGCTCGTAGCAGGACGGTCCCACCCGGCATTTTCCTCGCTTTTTCCCGCGGTAATCATGTCAGAGACGATCCCAGCCGAGTCGCGCAGCGACGGCGCCAACCCCCTCTGGGGCGATCTGGCGGCGCTGCGCAAGCTCTTCCCCGACGCGCGCTACGTCGGCACCGTCGCGCGCCGCCAGGCGGTGTTCGCGTGCCTCGTCGCGGCGCTCGTCGCGCCGTTCACCCTGGTCTCGGCGCTGACGCGCCAGTTGACCTACACCTCGAGCGCGTCGATCGCCTTCGACCCGCGCGACGCCGCCGGCGACGCCTTGGGCCTCGTTGGGTTCAAGCAGGTCGCCGAGCGGTTCCACAATATCGGCGAGACCTCCTTCCTCGAGCCGCTCGTCGCCAATGTCCAGGTGGACGCGGCGCCGGACTCCCCCGTCCTGCGGCTCCTCGAGGCCGCCACGGACCGGCTCCGGCGCGTTACTGGCGCCCCGGCCGGCGAAGGCCAGGAAGGCGCCCGCCGCGACGCCGCGCTCGACCGCCTCCAGAAAAGCGTCAACGGCTGGGGCGAAGAGGACGCGATGGTCCTCCGCCTCACGGTCGACGGCGACTCGCCCGAGCTGGCGCAGGCCTGGACGGCGCGCATCGCCGACGCCTTCATCCAAACCGAGCTCAAGGCGGAGCTCGCCCGGGTGTCGAACCTCGAGCTGGCATACGCGCAGATCGAGCAACAGAAGTCGGAGCGCACGGCGGGCGCGGCCAAGGCCTCGGCGGGGGACGCCGAGACGATCCTGCACCTGCAGGAGCGCGAGGCGGCGCTCACCGAGCAGCTCCAGCTCGCGCGCGTGGTGACCAGCGAGGCGACCGGCGCCCTCGCGAAACGCCGCGCCGAGCTCCTGGGCGAGCTGTCGCGCCTCAAGACGACGCTCGGCCCCTCGCACCCCGACGTGGTGGCGAAGGAGGACGAGCTCCAACAGTTCCTGCGCGCCAGCGGCTCGTCCGGCGGCCTCGGCGGGTCGCGCGGCGTCCAGGAGGAGCTCGCCACCGTCCGCACGAAGCTCCGCCTCGCCGGCGCGCCGTCGCTCCAGGAGGGCGGCAACCTCTTCGACGTGAATACGCGGCTGCTGCGGCTCCGCGCCGACAAGGCGCACCTCGAGCGGCAGGTGCGGGACCCGGGGCAACGCAGCCGGTACCGCGTGGTCCGCGACGCCTTTCTGCCCAGCGCGCCGAAAAAAAGCCGGTCCTCGCAGGTCCTGATGGCCCTGCTCACGACCTTTTTCCTCGCCGGCGGCCTTGCCGCCTCGCGCGAGGCCTTGAGCCCGCGCGCGAGCGACGCCTGGCGCGTCGCGGCGGCGACGCGGCTGCCGGCGCTCGCGACCTTCTCGTGGAGCCTCGTGCGCCGCGCCGCCGAGCTCACGCCCGAGCGCATCGACCGCCTGCGCAACGCCATCGGCGAGCACAAGATGCTGAGCTCGACGCCGGTCCAGCTTTTCCTCGAATATCGCAAGCTGATCCGCGCCCTGCAGACGCAGGGGCTGGGGCGCCGCGTGCTGTTCGTCTCGCTCGGCGAGGGCGCCCGCACCGCGGCGGTGCTCTATGATTTCCTGCGCATCTACGCCACCGAAACCGGCGAGCCGACGGTCGTCGTGGACCTCGACGGCGCCGACCCGCTCGCGGCCCACGGCCTGCAAGGCGGCCCGTCGGCCGGGTTCGGCGGCGACGTGTGCGACCTTTTGTCCGGCGCCGCGAAATGGCAGGACGTGCGGCTCACCCGCACCGCCGAGCGCCCGTTCGACCTGGTGCCGCCGCCGGGCGAGCTCAGCGCGGAAAAGGTGCGCGGCCTTAAGAAGGCGCAGACGCAGAAGCTCCTCGAGGCCCTCGAGCGCTCCTACAAGGCGATCTTCGTGCGCGGCCTCAAGTTCAACCACGCGCTCGAGAACGGCGCCTTCGCGGCGGCGGTGACCGACGTGGTCCTGCTCGTCGACGGGCGGACCGCGCGGCGCGACGACGTGGCGCGCGCCTTGGCCGACTTGGGGTCCGGCCTCGTGCGCGGGTTCGTGCTGATCGACGATTGATCGCCCACCGGCGGAGCCGGCGCCTTGAGGTTCGAGCGACGTCCCATGCAATCCTCCGTGATGAACCCCCCGCACCCTTACGCGACGGACCGCGCGCTGGCCCGCTGGGGCCTGCTCGCGGCCGTTTGCGCCTGCGTGATCCAGTGGCGGCGGCCCGAAGCGGAATGGCTGCCGCTCGCGCCGGTCGCGCTGCTTGGCGCCCCGCTGCTCTGGCGGGTTTTCCGGAAGCTGACCGACGCGCAGCTCCTGGCCGGCGTCGTCTTCCTGCAGCTCGTCGCCGAAGAGGACGTCGCGTTCTCGCACATGCCCTCGATCTTCAAGCCCCTGGGCGAGCTGGTGTTCTCGGCCAAGGCGATGCTTGGCGTCGGCCTCAACATCAAGGGGCAGGAAGTCCTCTACGTCGGCCTCGCCGCCTGGATCGTCTTCCGCAACCGCCGCCGCGATATCCTCCGATTCCTGCTCGATCCGCGGTTCCGGGTGGCGGCCCTGCTCGCCCTCGCGATCCCAGCCGCCGCGGTTTTCGCGCTCGTGGTCGGGCAGGTAAAGGGGAACAACCTGGGCCTCGCGATCACCCAGATCCACTTCCTGGTCCTCGCGCCCTTCGCGCTCTACGCGGGGTACGCGGCTTGCCGCTCCGAGGCGGACTTCCTCCGGGTCATGCGCGCCGTCGTCGCGGCGATGATCATCAAGAGCGTGCTGGCCTGGTACGCCTTCTATGTTTACCTCGGACAGGACCTGCACGGCCGCGAGTATCTGATCGAGCACTGGACCTCGGACTACCTGGCGACCGCGATGATCGCGCTCAGCGCCGGCTGGCTCGTGGGGAAAAAGACCGTGACGAACACGCTCGTCACCCTGTTCCTCGTCGCGCTCATCTTCTGGCCGTTCGTCCTGAACGACCGGCGCACCGCCTTCGTCGGCCTCGCGTTCGCGGTCGCGCTCCTGCCGTGCGCGTTCTGGAACCGGGTCCGGCTCTGGCATTTCGGCGTCCTCGCCGCGGTCGCTGTCGCGTTCGTGCTCTTCCTCGCGGCGACCTGGGACATGCCCCGGCCGCTCGGCTTTTTCGCCGACCTCATCGAAGGGATCCTGTGGCCGCCGCCGTCGGCGCTCGGGGGCATCTACAAGTACGACTATCGCCAACTCGAGAACTACAACCTCTACGTCGGCGTCGCGCGCGACCCGTTCTTCGGGATGGGGCTCGGGTCGCGGTTTCCGCACGCGATCCCGATGGCCGACATCGCCATGAATTTCGAGCTCTGGGACGCCCTGCCGCACAACAACATGCTGTTTACCTGGTGCTTCCTCGGTCCGCTCGGCATGGGCGCCCTCGGCACGTTCACCGCCGTCGGCGCGGCCGTCGGCATCCGCCTCGTACGCAAGGCCCGCTCGGGCGCGGAGATCATGATCGGGGTCCTGGCCTTCACTGGCATCGTGCGCTGGATCTTTTGGGTCTTCGGCGACTTGGGGCTCGTGGAGATCCCGCTCTTCTGCCTGATCAGCGTCACGATCGGCATGGCCCTCAAACTCGACCAGGAGGCCCTGTGAAGATCCTGATTTCTTTCAGCCTTTTGCTCCACATGCTGGCGCTCGGCATCTACCTCGGGAACCGCGGCCGGCCGATCACGACACGCGTGGTCGGCGCCGTTTTCGCGTGGATGGTCCTCTTCCACATCGGCGCCGGGGTCCTCATGAGCCAACACCTGGATCTCGTCGATCCGCGGAACGACTCCTGATAAAATCCGCTTGGAACGGCGGCGGCGGCGGTGTTAGCATCCCCCGGTCCCGAGTTCTTTGGGGCAGGATGATGGCATTGGTTATCGGGCTGTAGCGCAGTTGGTAGCGCGTCTGGTTCGGGATCAGAAGGTCGCAAGTTCGAATCTTGTCAGCCCGACCAATCTTCAAGTGGAATTGCCCGGATTTCGTGGAGCCGTTCTCTATGCTGCCTGCGCCTCGCGAGTCAAGCGTTCGTAATCAACCGGGCTGACGTTTCCAAGGGCTGAGTGACGGCGTTGGCCGTTGTAGAAAACCTCGATCCACTCGCCGACGGCCGCCTCGACCTGGGCGCGCGTAGCCCACGACTGCCTGTCGATCAGATCGCCTTTGATCGTCGCGAAGAAGCTCTCGGCGACGGCGTTATCCCAGCAATCCCCCTTGCGGCTCATGCTGCGAAGAAATCGGTTGTCGTCGATCATGGTCCGGTAGAGGCCGCTGGCGTATTGGCTCCCCTGGTCGGAGTGTGCAATCAAGCCTGGCATCGGTGAACGGCGCGCGATCGCCATGCGCAGTGCATCGGTGACCATATGGGCTTCCATGGTCTCGCCGAGGGTCCAGCCGACGACTTTCCGCGAGTAGACGTCAAGAAATACGCACAGGTACACCCAGCCCTGCCACGTCCAGATATACGTGAGATCCGAGACCCACAGCTTGTTTGGGGCGGTGGCAAGCTCATCGAAGCGGCGTTCGACGAGATTGGGTGCCCTTGGCAGATCGTGACGCGAGTTGGTGGTCTTCTTGAAGCGTCGCGGCTTCTTGGCCCGGATGCCCGCCTCGCGCATTAGCCGCGCGATTCGATGACGACCGGCTTTGACGCCGCTATCTCGCAATTCGTCGGTGAGACGCGGGCTGCCGTAGGTTTCGCGGCTACGCTTGAATCCCGCCCTAATATGGGTCGTAATGCGCTCGTTTTCCGTCGCTCGCTTCGACGGGGAGCGCTTTCTCCAGGC
>JAYVWD010000392.1:0-4730 GCA_043786345.1 Pseudomonadota bacterium | reverse complement strand
GGCGCCTTCGCGCTGGCGGCGGGCGCTTTCGCGGTGGTGGTCGGGACGGCCGCCGGCTTCGGCGCGGCCTTCGCGGGCGCCTTCGCCTTCGCCGGCGCTTTCGCGGCGAGCGGGGCCTTCGCCGTCGTAAGCGGCGCCGTCATCTTCGCGGGCGTTGTCGCTTTCGGCGGCGCCTTCGTCGGCAGCGGCGCTTTCGCTTTCATCGGCAGCGGCGCTTTCGCTTTGGTCGGCGCCTTCGTTTTCGCCTTCATCGGCGCTTTTGCCGTCGCCGGCGGCTTTGTCGCGGCGACCTTGAGCTTGGCCGGCGCTTTCGCCCGGGGCTTCACGACGACGCGCGCCTTCGGCGCGGCCTTCGACTTGGTTGTTTTTATCTTTGAAGTCGAAGGTTTACCGGTCCCTTTGGCGGCGCCTTTGGCCGCCGTCTTCGGCTTTTTCGGTGCGGCCTTCGCCGTCACATGGGGCGTTTTCGCCTTGGATTTTGCGGCTTTTTTCTGTGGGCGGCGAGCCATGGCAACGAGCTCCTTCAATTGGTTTCCGGCACGGTTTGGTTGTACCTCCACCTCAGCGCAGCTTCAAGCGCACGCGCCCGAGGAAAATGCCGGGCTCCAGAAACACGCGGCACTCGAGGGCCGCCATGCTGGCGACGGGCGGCAGGTTCTTTTTGCAGGAAAAGGTCCGAAACGCCTGCGTTCCTTTGGGCCCCCCGCCGCCGCGCACCTCCGGCAGAACGATCCGGTCGATGACCCGGTCGTCGGCGCGCCATTCGTGGACGACCCGCGCCAGAACCCCGCTCGGCGACATGACCGGGGACACGCAGCAAACCGCCTCGCCCCCGGCCAGGATCTGGCTGAGCCGCCCCCGCGTAACCTCTCCGGCCCAAGGCTCCCGGAGCTCGTGCTCGACGACGTCGGCGCCGAGACCCGGCTTTTTCAGCCAGACGGACAACAGTGGCACCCGGAGCCAGGAGTCCAGGCAGGCCTGGACGAGCGCCAGCGCCAGGACCAGGGCCAGCGGCGCCAGCTCGCGGCGCCGCGGCAGCCGCCGGTCCGCCAGGCGGTGCCAGGGCACCACGGCGAGCATCGCGGCCAGCGCCAGGGCCGGATGGAAGGCCTCGAGATGCCGGGGAAAGAGCACCGCGAACGCGAAGGACCCGGACAGTACGGCGCTCACCGCGCGCACCAGCGCCAGGTACCAGAATTGCCGCGAAAGCCGCTCCCACCAAGCGTCCCAGAGCGTGCTTCCGACCACGAGGACGGTCAGCAAGAAGGTCCACCAGGCCTCGGCGAAGAAGAGCAGGGGCAGGCAGAACATCCCGATGTATTGGACGGCGTATTGCGTCAGGCCCGACCCGAAGTCGGCGACCAGCGCGTGGCGTTCCCGCAGGTGCCGGAAGAGGCCGAGCTGGCGCACGAGCCGCGGCGGCTCGCGGTGCTCGAGGCCGAGCCACCAGCGGAGCAGGATCGAGCCCAGGACCAGGGTGAGCAGGTAGCGCACCAGCGTCGTCGAGTGCTCGTAGTCGCGCGTGATCAGGATCCCCGAGGCCAGGCCGTAGGCGAGGGAAAGCCACGGAAGGAGGCGCACCCAAGGCCCGAGGCGGCGGTAGAGCTCCTGGCGGGCGGTCTCGAGGAGCGTCAACAGACGGAGGAGGAAGAGGGGCATGCCGCATATTGTAGCCTTTTCAGGCCGGCTTTAGTACGCTTCCGCGCCATGGGACGCTCTTACAAGTATTACGACCTGGTCATGGCGGGGTTCGTCACGGCGTTGCTGTGCAGCAACCTGATCGGGGTCGGCAAAATCACGACCGTCGGCGGCGTGACCTTCGGCTGCGGCATCCTCTTTTTTCCGCTGAGCTACTTCTTCGGCGACGTCCTGACCGAGGTCTACGGCTACGCGCGCTCCCGGCGGGTCGTGTGGGCGGGCTTCGGCGCCCTGATCTTCGCGAGCTTCATGAGCTTCGCCGTGATCCACCTGCCGGCGGCGGCCGGCTATGGCGGCCAGGCGGCGCTCGAGGCGGTGTTCGGCTCGACGTGGCGGATCGTGGCGGCGTCGCTCGTCGCCTACTTCGTCGGCGAGTTCACCAACAGCTACGTCCTCGCCAACCTCAAGATCAAGACCGAGGGCCGCCACCTCTGGCTCCGGACGATCGGCTCGACGGCGGTAGGCGAGGCGATCGACACGGCGATCTTCTACCCGCTCGCGTTCTACGGCGCCTGGCCGAACGACCTCCTGTTACAGGTCATGGGCGCCAACTACGTCATGAAGGTGATGTGGGAGGTCCTGGCGACGCCACTCACCTACAAGCTTGTCGGCTGGCTCAAGCGGGCCGAGAACGAGGACTTCTACGACCGGGACACGAAGTTCACGCCGTTCTCGCTCGACGTCAGATGACGCGGCGGGCGGCGGTGCCCGGTCCGGGTTCGCGACGCAGAAGTCGCTGAACTTGTCGAGCAGCGGCAGGCCGTACTTCATGCGCCGGTCGTAGTTGAGGTAGCTCCAGGCGACGGGCTGCTTGTGGACCGGGTGGATGTCGGTCTTGGTCTGGCAGCCCGGCGCGCCCGATACGACGCGGTAGTTGTCGGCGATGATGCCGCCGTTGATGCGGTAGCTGTTCCGGCGGGCGAGGCCGCCGATCGTGTCCTGGGCGTAAAGGTAGGCCTCGATCATGTTCACGCTGCCGGGCGTCGCGATCCCGAAGTCGGTGACCTTGGCGGACGTGCCGTCGGGCAGGGCTTTGACCGTGAACAGGCTGCAGGTCGGCGTCGTAGACGCGCGCTGGCAGCCCGGTGTCGTCGTCGACGCGCCGCTTGCAGGCCATAGGGACGGCGAGCGCGAGCAGGGTGGCGGTGCAGGTGACGTGGCGCATCAGTGGCTCGAGGGGTCTTCGGGGGCCGGCTCCTCGGGTGCGAGCGGGCCTTGTGCGACGTAAAAGTCGGCCCGCCGCGCCTGTTCCTGAAACAGATCCCGGGCGGCGGTCGGGGTCACCTCGGCCGCCTTGCGGTAGGCGAAGGCCGCGTCGGCAAAGGCACCCTCGCGCATGAGCTTGTTCGCGAGGAGCCGGTACCACTCGACGTGGAAACTCGTGGACATGGCCGGATCGACAGGGGTTTCCAGCGCCTTCTTGAGGCTCGGCGCGCCGCCCTGGTCGATCTGGCCGTTGCGCAGGCGCAGGTAGGTCGCGAGCCAGGGCTCGCCCTCGCGCTTCTCTGGAATGCTCTTGGCCCAGCCCGCCAGATACCGGCGCCAGGCCTGGGCCGAGGCGTCGTCGTAGAGGCGCTCGATGGCCGTGCGCGCCTCGATCTCGCGGCGGATGCTCTCGCCGAAGAACTTCGACTTCCCGACCGCCGCGAGCTCGTCCACGAGCTTGCGGCTCGCGGCGCCGTCGCCGGCGGCGCGGTCCACGTCGCTCTCGAGCAGCGCCAGCTCCACGTCCTCGAGCGCCTCGGGCGGCGCCTTCCGGGCCGCGGCGAGCGTCTCGCGCCAGGTCGTGAGCCGGCCTTCGGAGCGGTCCATCGCGGCCTTGCGCACGTCGCGGCGCCACTCGCGGAGCCGGATCTCCTCGTCATTCGGGTCGATCCGGAGGAGCCAGGGGAGGTAGTCGCGGTCCGGGTTCCAGCCGACCGGCTGGCGCACGCGGACCCACAGGCTCTCGGTGCGGCTCCGCGCCAGGTCGGCCTTGCTGTGCGGGCACTCGTCGTCGAAGACGCCCGGGTAGCGGAAGAGGGCCTCGGTGAAGAGCGCGTTGCGGTCCTTGTCGTAGCCCTTCTGGATGGTCTCCTGCCATTCCCTGAGGAGGTCCTCCTGGCTCTCGTTGAAGGCGTCGCTCCAGCTCTTCCCGGAATAGAGCGCCTTCACGCCCTGGACCCCGTGCTTGGCGATCAGGAAGTTGATGAGCGAGCCGGCCGTCGTGTAGGCGCGCCCGCCCGACACCTTCCAGAAGGCCGGCGAGAAGAGGTCTTCGAGCTTCGGCATCCGCTTCGAGGCGATGAGCGAGGCGGTGCCGTCGTCGAGGCTAAGCGTGCGCTCGCTCGGCGCCAGGGCGACGGCGAGGCCCTCGGTGAACGCCATGTTCGGGTGAAAGCCGAGGCCGTGATAGGCGAAGCCGGAGGCGAGCGCGTGCACGAGCTCGTGGCGGAGCGTCGGATGCGGCCAGGAGCCTTGTGTCACGTGGACGGACGGCGTGTAGACGTCGGTCACGTCGGTCGAGCCGCCGCCGAACCAGAGCTTCTTCTTGTCTTCGCTCGGGTAGACGTAGACCTGGACGTGCGGGAGGCGCGGCTCTTTGAAGAGCGCGCTCAGCTCCTGGACGTGGAACGCGGTGTCGCGGAAGAGGCGCTGCACGGCGAGGGTCGGCTTCTGGCCGGGCTTGCTCTGGTAAAAATGAAGCGTGAAGCCCTGGCCCTCGAGGGTGCCGCCGAGGCGCTCGCTCAGGGCCGCGACGCCGGTCGCCGCGCTCGGAAACTCCTGGGCGAAGTGGCCGGCGGCGCCCCAGCCGGCGGCGAGCACGACGACCGCCAGAAGGACCGACTTCTGGCCGCGCCACCAGGTGGCCAGCAGCAGCGCCGTCGCGAGCAGGAGCTGCGCGACGCGGAGCAGCAGGATGCCCTGGTCGAAGGCGATCCAGTCATCATAGATGGGCCCGTGCAGGAAACCGAGGAAGAGGCTCACGATCCGCTTCTGCGGATTCACCCAGAGCTGCCAGCCGGTGATACCGGCGGCGCCGAGGAGGATCA
>JAYVWD010000391.1:0-2076 GCA_043786345.1 Pseudomonadota bacterium | reverse complement strand
CTCGGCGCGGCTCCGGCCGAAGGCCTGTCGTTCGACCTCGCGGACCCGCCGGCCGACGGCATGGGGCTCGATCTCGGCGGCCCGCCGGCCGACGGCATGGGGCTCGATCTCGGCGGCCCGCCGGCCGACGGCATGGCGTTCGACCTCGGCGGCCCGCCGGCCGGCGGCATGGGGCTCGACTTCGGCGGCGTTCCCGTCGCCGGGCAAACCTATGATGCGGGCGGCGCCTTGTCCGGCGACGCCGGCGGGTTACGCCTCGACTTCGCCGGCGGCGACGGCAACGGCGGCATGGACCTGGACCTGAGCGGCGCGTCCGGCGACGAGCCCGACCTGGCCGGAATGCCCGGCGGCTTCTCCCTCGGCGGCCTCGGCGCGGCCCCGCCGCCACCGTCGCTCGGCGGCGGCCACGATTTCAACGTGGGCGACGCGGCCCCCAGCTCCGGCGGCTTCAATCTCGGTGCGGTCGACGGCGCGATGCCGGACGGGGGCGCCTCGAGCGTCGAGCTCGCCGCGGTCTTCGACGGCGCGGGCGGCGGCCGCCGCATGCCGTCCATGGGCCTGGACGACGCCGGACTGCCGCCGGTCCCCGAGTCCCCGTCCATGGATGCGGGCGGCCTCGTCGGCGTCCCGCTCGACGACGACGCCGGCCTCCCGAGCCTCGATGCCTTCAGCGACGGCGACGGCGATGCCGTCACGGTTCCGCACCTCCAGGGCCTCGGCGGCTTGTCGGGCAGTACCGGCATGTCCGGCATGTCGCGCCAAAGCTCGATGAACGCCGGCGAGTCTTCGGTCCGCACCGAGGGCCAGGACGACGTCGCCGACTGGCGCGCTTCAGTCATAAAAGGCGACTTCAACGCCGAGCTCACCGGCGTCCTGCTGCGCCAGGCGTTCGCGAGCGAGATCGAAAAACACCTGGCGATCCAGACCGTCTCGCTCGTCGCCGGCACCTGCGACAAGCTTAACAACTGGCACTGGCGCGTCTGGCGCAAGGCCGAGGAGTTCGGCTACCCGCTCAACGGCAAGGACCGCTACCCGGCGGGCATCTCGCCGCAGATCCTGCACTCGTCGCTGCACAAGCTCGTGATCGCGATCGCGCCGCTGATGGTGAAGCTTTACAGGGAACGCTTCACGCTCGACCACGTCGCCAGACGCCTGGAAGCGAGCGTGAGCGCCGTCGAGAAGCTGCGCAAGCCGATGGCCTGGGACTCCGGACTGCTCAAGGACGCGGGCTTCGGCCTCTACCAGCAGCGCATCGCCGAGCGCCGCTACCGCGCCTTCAACCTGCCGGGGCTCGGCAAGGAGATCTTCTACGAGGGCGGCACGCGCTGCATCTACCTCGACGAGGCCTATTACAAGAAGGCGCCGCCGAGCCACCTGTTCCACCGCATCCTCGGGCTCCTGTGGTCGGTGCGGATCCACTACTTCGTGCCGCTGTCGCTGCACCCGCAAAAGCAGGTGGTCCCGATCCTCTCCGAGCTCCACCAGAGCTTCGCGTCGCAGGGCCTCACCGGGCTGCGCAAGCGCTTCAAATCGAAAGTCAACCTCTCGAAGCACATGCAGGGCCTCGACACGCGTCAGATCAAGAGCCTCTACGAGAAAGTCGGGATGCCGACCGAGGACATGGTCGCGCAGCTATGGGACGCCATGCGGATCCACACGTTCCGGATGCTGATCGCCGAGACGCTCGACGTGATCGGGGTGTTCGAGTCTTTGCTCGACCGCGACCTGATCAAGCCGGGGGTGCTGAAGCACAGCCAGATCTACGGGATGTCGCCGTATGCGAAGGGCCTCATCGAGTTCGTCACCAAGCTGCAGATCTGACGGTCAGGCGTCGGCGGTCCGCCCGCGCGCCGGCGCGGCCACGCGCTTGGCCTTGGCCAGGTCTCCGCCCATAAGCCCCTGAGCAAGCTTTAGAAATTCCTCCGACAGCTTGTGCTTCGCCTTGAAGTAGACGAGCGGCACGTGCGCGGCGTGGCTCTCCCGCATCACGATCGACGACGACAGGTACGGCTGAAGCACCGTGAAGCCCTGCGTCACCAGCGCCGCGATCGCCTCCTGCGGGAGCTTCGCCTGGGC
>JAYVWD010000390.1:0-4182 GCA_043786345.1 Pseudomonadota bacterium | reverse complement strand
CTGACGTGGCGCTATCCAAACATCGAGCCGTACGCGACCGGCCGCTTGCGCGTCTCCGATGTCCACGAGCTGCATTGGGAGCAGTCGGGCAACCCAAATGGTAAGCCCGTCGTCTTCGTGCACGGCGGGCCCGGCGGCGGGACCGAGCCGATGCACCGGCAATTCTTCGACCCGCGCGCCTACCGCATCGTGCTCTTCGACCAGCGCGGGTGCGGCAAGAGCACGCCGCACGCGGAGCTCGCCGAGAACACGACGTGGGATCTGGTGAAGGACATGGAGCAGCTGCGCGGGCACCTCGCGATCGAGCGCTGGCAGGTGTTCGGCGGCTCGTGGGGGAGCACGCTGTCGCTCGCCTATGCCGAGACGCATCCGGAGCGCGTGACCGAGCTGGTGCTGCGCGGGATCTTCCTCGTGCGCGCGGCCGAGATCCGCTGGTTCTACCAGTTCGGCGCCAGCGAGATCTTCCCCGACGCCTGGGAAGCCTTCGAGAAGCCGATCCCGGCCGCCGAGCGCTGGGACTTCCTCGGCGCCTATCACAAACGCCTGACGTCGACCGACGCGGCCGTGCGGCAGGAGGCCGCGGTCGCCTGGAGCACCTGGGAAGGGCGCACGACCAAGCTCCTGCCGAACGACGCGCACGTCGCGCACTTCGAGGAGGGCGAGTTCGCCCTGGCGTTCGCGCGGATCGAGTGCCACTACTTCAAGAACAAGGCGTGGATGGACGAGGCGGGCAAGGGCCAGCTGCTCGAGAACATCGCGAAGATCCGCCACATTCCCGGGACGATCGTCCACGGGCGCTACGACGTCTGTTGCCCCATCCGGAACGCCTGGGATCTGCACCGGGAATGGCCGGAGGCCGAGCTGTTCGTCGTGCCCGACGCCGGGCACGCGGCCAGCGAGCCGGGGATCTCGCGGGCCCTGGTCGCGGCCACGGACCGGTACGCCTTACGCTTATGACCGCGGGGTCGGGCCTCAGGCTTTCTCGATCGCCTGCAGAAGGTACGCGACGAACATCTTGGCCAGGTCGTCGTACTTCGTCCCCTCGGGCGCGATCAGCATCATCGGGCCGTCGTTCCACAGCGCGCAAAGGCCGTGGAGCGCCGACCAAGACACCATCGTGATCAGCTCCGGCCGAAAGGCCGGCGTGCCCTTTTTCTTGGCGACCATCGCCGCGACCTCGGCGGCGAGCATCTTGAAGACCTCGCGGCCGGTCTCGATGTAAGTGAACGTCGGCCGGGGCGTCTTCGCCAGCGGCCTTCGGAACATCACCGTGTATTTCGCCGGCTGCTCGGCGGCGAAGCGCAGGTATTCCACCGCCATCGCCGCGACGCGGGTCTCGGAGTCGTCGGGCAGCGCGGCTAGCGAAGCCGAGAGGATCTGCTGCAGCTCCTTGAAACCCTCGTCCTTGACGGCGGCGACGAGGTCCTCCTTGTCTTCGAAGTGCGCGTATGGCGCGGCATGCGACACCCCCGCCTCGCGCGCCGCGCTGCGCAGGGTCAGCGCCTCGGCGCCTTCCGTGGCAATGATCTTGAGCGAGGCATCGATCAGCGCGGCACGCAGGTCGCCGTGGTGGTACTTGGGTTTTTTGGGCGTAGTCTTGGCGGGTTCGGCGCGCTTGGCCATCGTCTATCTTTACAGTGTAAAGTTATTCTACTATGGTCTGATTCATGAGCGTAAACTACTTCGCCTATGCCGTCCCCCTGTTCATCGGCGCCATGGTCGCCGAGGCCGCCTTCCCGGCGGTCCAACGCCAACCCGTCTATGCGCTGAACGACACCTTCGCCAATCTGGTGAGCGGTCTCGGCTCCCAGCTCGTGGGCCTCTACCTTGCCGCGGTCACGGCGGGCGCCTATGCGTTCGTCTTCGACCGCTGGCGGGTGACGACCCTGCCGGAGGACTCGGTCGCCGTCTGGGTCCTGGGGTTTCTCGCGGTGGACCTGGCGTACTACTGGTTCCACCGCACGAGCCACGAGGTGAACTTCCTCTGGGCGTCGCACATCGTGCACCACCAGAGCGAGGAATATAACCTCTCGGTCGCCTTGCGACAGAGCTGGTTTGGGGGCCTGTTCGCCTGGTTTTTCTACCTGCCGCTCGCCGCGCTCGGGCTGCCGCTCAAGATCTACCTCATTTCCTACAGCCTGAATCTCGTCTACCAGTTCATCATCCACACCAAGACCGTCGGCCGCCTCGGGATCCTCGAGTGGGTGATGAACACGCCCTCGCACCACCGCGTCCACCACGGCTCGAACATCGGGTACCTCGACCGCAACTACGCCGGCACGCTGATCATCTGGGACCGGCTGTTCGGCACCTTCATCGAGGAGACGGTGCCGGTCGAATACGGCCTCGTGAAGCCGCTGCGCAGCTGGAACCCGGTCTGGGCGAACCTGCACTACTGGGTGGACCTGGCGCGCGCGTCCAGGGCCCACCCGGCCCTCGCCGACAAGGCGCGCGTCTGGGTCAAGAACCCCGGTTGGATGCCCGGCGACCGCGGGCCGCAGGACGCGACCTTGCGGGCAAAGGGGCGCATCCATGAGAAGTTCCGGGCGCAGGCGCGCCTCGTGGCGGCCGGTTACGTGCTCGTCCAGTTCGCCGCGGCGATGGCGGGGACGATCGCGGTCATGGTGTACGGCCAGGCGCTGCCAGGAGTCCTGATCGGGGCCATTTATGCGTCATCTTTGACGAGCAGGGTGCTCTGGGAGGGCCTGCTCGCGGACCCAAGCGGGGGCGCGAAAAGGGGAGCTCGTCCGGCTCGGAGGCCTGTTCGGTCTGGGGGCGTTCATCGCCGCCCGTTCCGGGCTGCCGGCCTGGGCCGTCGGGCTCATTTTCGGATACCTGGGCCTATCCGCTGCCGTTTTGTGGGCCTCGCAGCCCCCATTAAAGGACAGACCCTGATTCAAACGACTTGAGAGCGCCGCAACCTCTCGACAGATTTGTTAATAGTTCGTTCTGGGCTGGTTCACGAAGCCATTTTCCGCTAATATCCAGGTCCTGCTAACGTCCATTCCGGACCCTGGCTTCAGCCCATAAGAGAATTATGTCTAGCAATCTCCGCAATATCTGCATCATTGCCCACGTTGACCACGGCAAGACCACCTTGGTCGACTTCCTCCTGAAGCAAGCCGGGACCTTCCAGGCACATGAGACCACGGCCGATCGCATGATGGACTCCGACTCGCAGGAGCGTGAGCGCGGGATCACGATCTCGGCGAAGAACGCCTCCTTCATGCTCGGCGACGTCAAAGTCAACGTCGTCGACACCCCGGGTCACGCCGACTTCGGCGGCGAAGTCGAGCGGATCATGGACATGGTCGACGGCGCGATCCTGCTGGTCGACGCGGTCGAGGGGCCGTTGCCGCAGACGCGCTTCGTGCTGCAGCAGGCCATCGACAAGGGCCTCAAGATCGTCCTTTGCATCAACAAGGTCGACCGCCCCGAGGCCATCGGCAACAACATGGTCTCCGAGTGCGTCGACAAGGCCTTCGACCTGTTCGTCGAGCTCGGTGCCTCCTCCGAGCAGTGCGACTTTCCGATCATCTACGCCTGCGCCCGCCACGGCTGGTGCACGGGCGACCTCGACGCGATCCCGCGCTACCTGGAAGGCGGCGGCGAACGCAACCTGCGCCCGCTGTTCGACACCATCCTCGGGATCCCGGCGCCGTCGGCGAGCCCGGACGCGGAAATGCAGCTCCTCGTCTCCAACATCGCCTACTCCGATTACCTCGGAAACCTCGCGCTCGGCCGCGTCGCCGCGGGCCGCGTGCGTAAGGGCCAGGAGCTCCTCCGCCACGGCATCGACGAGGCCGGCAACCCGGTCGTCCAGAAGTTCCAGATCTCGCGCCTGCTCTCGTATGAAGGCATGAAGCAGGTCGAGGTCGACGAGATCGTCGCGGGCGACATCGGCCTCATCGCCGGCAGCGACCAGCTCGAGATCGGCGACACCTTGAGCGGCCTCGCCGGCGTCGCCTTGAAGCGCATCAAGGTCGAAGAGCCGACCATGCGCATGATCTTCTCCATCAACACGACGCCCAACTCGGGGCGCGAAGGCAAGGCGATCCAGTCGCGCGAGCTGCGCCAGCGCCTCCTCAACGAAACCCGCGCCAACGTGGCGCTCCGCCTCGAGAATACCGAGGTGCCCGACCAGTTCTACCTGCTCGGCCGGGGCGAGCTCCAGTTCGGCAT
>JAYVWD010000389.1:0-2756 GCA_043786345.1 Pseudomonadota bacterium | reverse complement strand
CGGGCGCCCCATGCTGCGCGTCAGGTAGCCCCCCATGAACGGGGTGTTGTGGGCGAGGTCGTAACCGCTCCCCTTCCCCAGGGAATCCAGCGCCGTCCGGGTGAGCTCGGGGGCGGCGGTGCGGCCCTTCTGGTCGCCGAGGATCATGTCGGCGAAGGGCTCGGGGCGGATGCTCGGGACCCGGCGCTTTATCGAGTGCGCGTCCCAGAAGAGCACGTGGCGATGGGCGCCGCGCAGCCCGCGCAGGAGCGCTTCCACCTGCTGGTGGTAGGGGCGGTAGATCGCGTCGAGGCGCTGGCCGACCTCGGCCGCGTCGGGATCCTGGGCCGCGTAGACGCGCTCGCCGGCGAAGGTCTTGAGCGGCACGAGCTGCGTCTCGCTGCGGCCGTCGGCATAGAGCTTGTGCCCGGCCGGGTCGCGGTTCAAGTCGATCACGAGGCGGCTGTAGCGGGCGTGGATCAGGGTGATGCCGAGCTCCGGCGCGAACGAGTACAGCTCGTGCACGAACCAATCCGTGTCGGGGGTACCGCGGGCGACCTCGGGCCGCATCGTCGCCGCCACGTTCGCCGGGACCTCGGTCCCGCTGTGCGGTACGCTCACGAGGATCGGGAGGCGCTTCACGCCCGGCGGGGGCGATTCGATGAAAAAAGGCGTCTTCATGATCCCCATTTATACCGCGATCGTCCTGATTTTTGCATTATAAACCGCCGTGGAGGGCCCTCATGCCAGCGCGCGACCCCCGCATCGACCGGCTGAAGGCGCTGAGCCGCCTGCTGGACGACAGCATCGGCATTCCCGGGACGCCGTACCGGATCGGGATCGACCCGCTGCTCGACCTGATCCCCGGGATCGGCGACGTGCTCGGCATGATGGCGAGCGCCTACATCATCTACGGGGCGCAGCAGCTCGGGCTGCCGCGGGCGGCGCTCGTGCGGATGCTGCTCAACGTCGCGGTCGACGGGGTCGTCGGCGCCGTGCCGTTCATCGGGGCGGTGTTCGACGCCGGCTGGAAGGCGAACGTGCGGAACGTGGCGCTGATCGAGGCGCACGTGCACGAGGCGCGGCCGGGGCGGCGGGACTTCTGGTTGCTCGTCCTGATTTTGGCGGGGCTGGCGGGGCTGTGCGCCGGCGCGTTCTACGTGGCCGTCCTGTTCCTGAACGGGGCGGTGCACCTCCTGCGTTGAACGGTCGGGCCCCAAAAGAAAAACGGGGGCGAAGCGCCCCCGTTTTGATTCCGGTCGACCGTCGCCCGAGCCGCGGCTTACTTCTGCTCCATGACGAACCCGACGCCGTAGATGGTGCGGATGTTCACCGAGTCCGAGATCGGCTTCAGCCGACGGCGGATCTCGTAGAGCTTACGGTTCAAGGCGTTGTCGCTGACGCTCATCTGCGGCCAGCAGCGCTGCTTCAGCAGGTCGCGCGGGACGACGTTGCCGTTGGCTTTCGCGAGCTCGGCGATGAGCTTGATTTCGGTCGGGGACAGGAACCGCTGGCCGCGCGTCGACGTCACCGAGCGCTGCATGGTGTCGATCGACATGTCGCCGAACAGGATCGTCTCGCGCGCCGCGCGCTTCGCCAGCGCCTTCAGGCGGACGTTGACGCGATTGGAGAGGTCTACGGGCTCGATCGGCTTCGCGACGAAGTCGTCGGCGCCCATCGCCATCGCCTCGGTGAGCGCGTCGGAGTCGGAGTCCGGCGAGGTCAGGATGATCGGCGCGAGCGGCCACGAGTCTTTGAGGCGGGGGATGATCTGGCCGGTGCGCTCGTTGCCGGCGCTGAGCGCCACGTCGACGAAAACGGCCAGGGGGTCCATGTCGGTCGAGTGCTCGAACTCTTCACACGATTGAAACCAGCGCGATTCCATGCCGAGGGCGCGCGCGATCGCGTCATTGACTTCACGGTCGCGGTCGATGGTGATGGTGAAACGGGAGGCGGCCGGTTGCGACATAGCGGGTTGCCCTTTGGGATCTGGTGCGGCGCAGGAGCTTCTTTGAGCCTATCGGCGGTCGCCCCCGCCCCTTGAGCGGGGGAAATCCCCTCATACGTAGCGCGCGGAAACGAGGCTTGATTCTCGTTTCCGCGCGCAAGAGGCTTGAGGGTGGGAGGCGATCTCAGTCGCCGTTCATGTAGTTTCGGACTTTGGTGAAAAAGGGCTCGAAGTCCTTGTCCCCGTCGATGTTGGAATGCATCACGTTGTGCGTGCTCGAATCGTCGTGGTTCATCTCGAGGCCGTGGCCGACTTCGTGGAAGAAAAGCTTCTGATTCTCCACGATTTTCTGGCGATCTTTGTGGCCGAGATTGTCCAGGATGTAGGTCGCGTCGAACTCGAGGCGCATCGAGTAGCGGATCTGGCGCTTCGGGTGGTTGCCGGGCATGGTGACCGGGCTGTCCGACTTGGTCTCGCTCAGCCACTGGCCGAGGCCGACCTTGCCGCCGGTCTTCTCGCGAAGGCCCGGGGTGAGCGTCACCGAGGAGTTCGCCGCATCCGGCGTCGCCGCGTACTCGAGGACCTCGAAGCCGGTGAACGCATTGAACTCGGTGATCAGCTTTTGGAATTCCGCCTGCACGTCGGCCGGCTGCTCCAAAATCGCGACCTTGTAGCTTTTGACCTTGGTCGTGTCGTAGGCGGCATTCCCGCAGGCGGGGAGGAGGATCGCGAGGACGAATAGGGGCAGGAGCTTCACGGGTGACCACCTTCAACATCAGCAACAGCGGGAGCAGCAGCAGCAGGGATAACAACACACCCATGACGGAAC
>JAYVWD010000388.1:0-8124 GCA_043786345.1 Pseudomonadota bacterium | reverse complement strand
TTCCTAGGGAACTGAGCCTCGGGGGGCCTCAGCGGAACTGGTCCTGGTCGAACCCGTAGCGGTTCATCAACCGGTAGATGTCGGCCCGGTAGCGCCCCGAGATCCGCGCCGCCTCCGAGATGTTGCCGCCGGAGACCTTGAGGAGGTTCTCGAGGTAGGCCTTCTCGAAGTGCTGCTTCGCTTCGGTGAGCGGCAGCGCGAACACCTGGCTGTCGACGCCCGACGACGAGGTGCCCTGGACCTGGCGCGTCTGGAGGTGTTGGAACATGTGCTCGAGGTGCAGCATGTCGTCCATCGACAGGACGACGGCGCGCTCGATCGCGTTCTGCAGCTCGCGGACGTTGCCCGGCCAATCGTAGGCGACGATGCGCGACATGACCTGGTTGCTCGGGTAACGGACGCTGCGGCCGAAGCGTTTGTTGAACTGCTCGAGGAAGTAGCGGGTGAGCAGCGGCACGTCCTCGGTGCGGTGGCGCAGCGGCGGGATGTGCAGCACGACCACCGAAAGGCGGTAATAAAGGTCCTCGCGGAAGCGCTTGCTCTTCGCCTCGTCGAGGATGTCGCGGTGGGTCGCCGCGATGACGCGGGTGTTGATCGGAATCGAGTTCCCGGCGCCGACGGGGGTGATCTGGCGCTCCTGGAGGACGCGCAGGAGCTTCGTCTGGAGCGACAGCGGCATGTCGCCGATCTCGTCGAGGAGCAGCGTGCCTTGGGAGCAGATCTCGAAGATGCCCTTGCGGTCGGCCTTGGCGTCGGTGAAGGCGCCTTTTTTGTGGCCGAACAGCTCGGACTCCAAGAGGTTTTCCGGGATCGCGCCGCAGTTGATCGCCTCGAAGCGGTGGGTCGAGCGCGGCGAGGTGCTGTGGATGGCGCGGGCGACGACCTCCTTGCCGGTGCCGGATTCCCCGAGGATGAGCACCGTCGAGTCGACGTTGCGGATCTTCTCGATGGTCGCGAGCAGCTCGCGGATGGCCGGGCTCTCGCCGATCAGGCCGAGCCTGCGTAAGCCGTCCTCGCCGAGCTCGCCGCCGCTGGAGGGCGCGGGGCGCTCGCTCGGCTGGAGGTGCCGGGTGATTTCGGCGACGACCTTGTCCGGGGACATGTCCTTGGTCAGGAACCCCGTGGCGCCCCGCTGCATGCACTCGACGGCCTTCTCGATCGTCGCATTCGACGTCAGGATGAAGACCTTGGCGAAGGGGGCCTGCTTCAATAGGAAGGGGAGCCCGTCGATGCCATACTCGCTCCCGAGATTGAGGTCGAGGATGACGGCCGTGAACGAGAATTGTCCGACGAGGTCCCGCATCTGACGCAGGTCGTTGGCGACACTGACGACGAACCCCGCGTGCGCTAGCGTCGCCTCATAGAGGCGGCAGATCACGGGATCATCGTCGACAATCAGTAAGCGCCCAAAATACTTAGAGCTCATTGGAAGCGACCTTATTCACCGAACGGTTATTCAGGGGGAGGCCCGGTGCTGTTTGTTGATCTCTTATGCGGCAAACAATAGGCCCGCCCCTCGACCGTGGCAACCCTGTTTTGGTCAATACTGTTGGCGGCTTCGTAAACAGTTTTTTACCCTGCGAATTAGGGTTAAGGTGCGGGTAACAAGGGCTTGAATCACAAGGGGTTTTTCATTGTCTAAGGCAGCTGGGATGAGCGGAGCGGAGCGGGTATTCCGCAACACTATTTGGGGTCCGGTCGGGGTGGTCGTCGCGTTCGTTCCACTGATGTGTATCAACGTCCTGCAGATGACGAGCGTGGTGACGGCCGGGTTCTCGCGGCCCCTCTTTCGCCGGCTGAATACGACGTTTGCCGGCTCGATCTGGACGTTTTGGTCGTTTCTCGTCGAACGCGTGAACCGGACCAAAATCAACTTCACCGGCGACGCCATCCCTGTCGGTGAGAACGCCATCGTCTTCTGCAACCATCAGAGCATGAGCGACATCGTCGTCCTCGTCTGTCTCGCGCGGCGGGCCCGGATGGTTCCCTTCATGAAATGGCTCGTGAAAGACGTGGTCAAGTACGTCCCGGGCGTCGGCTGGGGGATGCTGTTTCTGGACTGCGTGTTTCTCAAGCGCAACTGGGCGGACGACGAGCGCAACATCACGAAGACGTTCAGCCGCATCGTCGACAACAAACTCCCCGTGTGGCTCGTATCGTTCCCCGAAGGCACGCGTATCACCCCGCAAAAACTCGCGAGCGCGCAGGCCTTCGCGGAAAAGCGCGGCCTGCCGCCGACGGCCGCGGTCATTCTGCCGCGCCCGAAGGGTTTCGCCGCGTCGGTCGTCGGCCTGCGCGACCACGTCACGGCCGCTTACAGCGTGACGGTCAAATACGAGGCCGACAATCACAGCGCCTGGAAGATGATCACCGGCGCGATCCGGCGCGTCACCGTCGACCTGAAGCGCTTTCCGATCGGCGACCTGCCGCGCGACGAGGCCGGCCTTTCGCGGTGGATCACGCAGGATTTTTACCGCAAGGACCAGCTCCTTGCGGACCTGCCGGGGTGAGCGGGCCCTATCTTTGGATCGCTTTCCTTCGGCGCCCTTCGCGCGATAGAAGCTCCTTCGACAACCCACCGGAGGCGCAACGATGTCCACTAAATTAGTTACTTACGTTTTGATTCGCGACAAGGCGGCGGGCCGGGTCCTGCTCGTCGACTATACGGGCGACGGCTCGCCCAACCCCAAGCGGAGCGGGCATTGGGTCCCGGCGCCCGAGCTTACGCACGGCGAGCGCCCCGAGGACTGCGCGCGCCGCGTCCTGGCGACGCTCGGGATCGCCCCGGAAGCGGCGGGAACCTCGATCAAGCTGGCGGGCGTCGACTCGTTCGTCACGCGGGACTGGCACGTCCTATTCAACTATGTCGTCGACGTGCCGGCGGGAACGGCCGTGCGGATGGGCGGCCAGTACGCCAGCGCCGCCTGGTTCGACCTGAAGGAGCTGCCGGACGGGACGGCGTTCGCGCACGGCAACTGGGAGCGGGAGCTGGTGGGCAAGCTGGACGCGGCGGTCTAGCTCAGCATCAGCCGGCACAGATCCGCGCGCGACGCCGCCCCGGTCGCCGCGAGCAGCTTGTGAACATAGTGCTTCGCCGTACCGAGCGTGATGCCGAGGCGGTCGGCCAAGGCCTGGTCATGCGCTCGTCGGTATAGTCCACCTCGCCGTCCCAGCGGAGCGACCCCGGATTCGGGTTGTACTGGATGGCCCCGACGTTGAGGGCGTAGCCGAAGGTCGACTCGACGAGCTCGAATTTCCCCTGGATTCCGACGCGGCCGATGTTGAGCGGGTAGGACCTGGGTTGAAGGAAGTGTTCAAACTACTGAAAATTCACGCGGAGCGTCTGGAGTGATAGGATGTTAAAGGCGTATGCTAGATATGAAGGGCTGCCGCTTCGAAGCGAGCCGGGGTGATTCGTCATGGGCGTTGCCAGCAAAAAACCAGCTCGTCTTTATGATCAAATACTGGCTTTGCCGGACACGGTGATTGGCGAGATCATTGACGGCGAGGTCGTCGTTTCGCCGCGACCGAGCGGCCCGAATATTCTTGTGGCGTCGGCTCTTGGTGGAGAGCTCGAAGGTCCTTTTTACAAAGGACGTGGTGGCGGACCAGGAGGCTGGTGGATTCTCTCCGAGCCCGAGGTCGAATTCGAGAGCGAGGTCCAGCACTACGTTCCCGATCTTGCCGGGTGGCGCAAAAAGCGTATGCCGCATGTACCGGACGGGCACATTTTCACTGTTGTTCCCGACTGGGTGTGCGAGGTTGTCTCTAAAAGCTCAAAGCGCCATGATCGCGTCGAGAAGTTCAACGTTTATGCCAAGCACGGCGTCGGGTACTACTGGATCGTCGATCCCGAGGCCAAGACCGTGGAAACGTTTAAGCTCGATCGCGGCGCTTGGCGAAGTGCAGTCGCCTTCGCCGGAACAGGCAAAATCCGGGCCGAGCCCTTTGACGCTGTAGAGATCGACATGCATTGGCTTTGGCCGGAACCGGAACTGCTCGACCCTGAAGAGCCGAAGTAATCTCACGCGCTTTGTTCATTCGCGCTGCTAGGCAAGACGTAAAGCCGAAGAATCCGCGAAACTTGAGATTGGCTCCACTTGCGACCACGACGGGTCGTGTGCCCGAGAGAGCCGCGAGGGGGATTGGTGGCAAGTGGACAGAACCTCAGATAGGGCGCGCCGCATCGTTCCCCGCATCGTTCCCCGCCAGCCGGCGGGCCCGTTGGTGAGGGCCTCCAGCAACCGCCACCGGAGCATTAGATTGACGGCACAGGCCGCGCCCGGAGCGAGGCCTTACGGCAGAGGGTATTTCGCCAGCGCCTTCAGCGAGTAATTGCTCAGATGCGCGCGCTTGCCGTTCTTGAGGGTCATGCGCTCGTCGGTGTAGTCCACCTCGCCGCCCCAGCGGAGCGAGCCCGGATTGGGGTTGTACTGAAAGGCCCCGACGTTGAGGGCGTAGCCGAAGGTCGACTCGACCAGCTCGAACTTCCCCTGCACGCCGACGCGGCCGATGTTGAGCGGGTAAAGGGCGAAGTCGGAGAACCAGTCGAACTTGTTGGCGGCGGCGTCGAGGCGCCCGCCCAAGCCCCCGAAGAACCCGCCGCGGATCCAGTCGCCGCCGCCGAAGTAGGCGAGGTCGGCCGCGTCCGCGTGCTCGACGCCCAGGCCGGACAGATTGGCCTGGCCGCCGGCGCGCCAGGTCGAGAGGAGCGCGCCGGGGTCGTCGCCGAAGGTGTCTTCCCAGTACATGCCGGCGTAGCCGTTATAGCCGTACCATTTGCCGTTCGGCGTCTTGCCGAAGCCGCCGCCGCCGCCGAACGCGACGCGGAACTTGTAGACCGTGGAGCGGGTGATCCCGCCGCCGAGGGAGTTGAGGAGCCAGATGGGGAATTTGCCGGCGGAGTTGAGGCCCGGGTCCTTACCGGAGATCTTCCACCAGGTCGGGCCGGCGTAGATGCGCAGGTCGTCGAAAGGGCGGTCCACGACGGCGCCGACGGCCCCGCCGACGCCCTCGGCCGTGCCGGAAAAGGCGTTGCCGACCTTGTCCCAGAAGGACGGACCGTCCGTTTTCGGCGCGTCGGGGAGGGCCGGGGCAGCGTCCTTTTTGTCGCCGGAATCCGCGGCCGGCGCCGGCGCGTCGCCGGATCCTGAGCCCGTGGGGGCCGCTGCCGGGGCGGCGTCGGAGGACGGCAGGTCGTTTTGCGCGACGACGGACGCCGGCGGCGCCTGCTTGCCGGGCGCGGAAGCCACCGCCGGTGCCGACGGCGCCGCCGCCTTGGGAGGAGTCCCGAGGTAGAGCGGCGGCACGACGATCGTGTTCTGGTTGCCGGAGTCCTTGAGCCCTTCGTTCTGGGCGAGGCGCGCGAACTTCTGCCGGCCGGCGATCGCCGCGATGCGGGCGCCGTCCCCGACCTCGACGGCGTTGTCGATGGTGAGCTTGACCAGGCGCGCGACCGAGGTGAACCCTTTGGTCTCGATCACCTGCGCGACCCCGAGCGGCTGCTTGTGGAAGTCGAGCCAGGTGCCGTTGGCCGGGTGCAGCGTCGAGATCGTGGCGCGCACGAGGTCGACGGTGTCGCCGACTTGGATCCCCTGGTCGTTGCCGCCGGACAGGGTGATGTATTGGCCTTGCACGGAGGTGACGCTGACGTCGACCGGGATGCGGTTGACGAGGCGGAACACCAGCTTCTGGATGCGGTCCTTCACGGCGTCGGGCTCGGCGGCGACGAGCCAGCTGCGCGGCAGCGCGTCGGTCTCGAGGAGCTGCGACTTCATCGCCGGGTCGAGCAGGCGGGCGGTCAAAACCACCGTGTCGCCCCCGCGGGGGGTTACGGTCAGGCTCGCGAAGGAGTGCAGCTCGAACTGCGACACCAGCTCGTCGCGGCCGTCCTTTTCCTGCCAGAGGCCGCGGACCAGGTCGTCGTTGAGGACGTGGAAGCGGTGCGCGTCGCGGACGGCGGCGGGAAACGCCTCGTCGATCGCGGCGCGGGCGACGTCCTCGCCCTCCCACTGCACGGGGATGACGCCGACCTGCTGGATCACGGGGAGCTTGGGCCCCGTCGCGACCGCGAATGCGCGGCCCGCACCGGCGCTCATGAGGAGCGCCAGGGAGGAGGCCGCGGCAAAGCGGACGATCGGATTTTTAGAGTTTTTCGATCTGATGATTGGTCCCGTCATAGGAGATCCTTCGTTTGACCTCTTCGATGACCGATTCGATGTGCACGGGGCGCTTCCAGATCCGGTGGAGGTTCTTCAGGGTCTCGAGGGTGGTGTCGTGCTTGAGGTCGGTGCCGTCGTGGACGTGTGACAGAAGGAGCTCGCCGCGGTTCTTGAAGTTCCCGTCGACGACCTTGATGATCGGCTGGCCGAAGTTGGTGAGCTGGGAGAGGAGCCGCTTCTTGATCTCGCGGAAGTCGCGGCTCGAGATGACGTACTTGTTGTTGCGCCGGTCGAAGTCGTAGATGAACATCTTCGACTCGTGGCAGAAGTCCTCGTCGAGGAACTCGTCCAGGAACGTGATGTCGTTGTGGATCCGGCGGACTTCGAAGAGTTTTTTGCGGCCGAGGCCGGTGTCCCTGTGCCACTCGCGGCGGACCTTGGGGTCGTCGATGCGGGTGTAGTCGAGGCCGAACTTGCCGGTGTCCCAGCGGCGCTCGATGTGGCGCAGCAGCTCGACGCCGAGCTTGTACGGGTTGAGCGAGCCGGGCTGCGATGCGACGACGCCCGCGTAGTGGTCGCAGTAATCGATGATCTCGCTCTCGTGGAGCGGCGCGAGCTCGGTCATCATCTTGCTGTGCCAGAAGGTCGCCCAGCCCTCGTTCAGGATCTTGGTCGCGGCCTGCGGGGCGAAGTAGTACGACTCGTCGCGGATGATCCCTAAGATCCGGCGCTCCCAGTTGGAGAGCGGCGCGTGGTCGAGCAGGAACTTGAGGACGTCGCGCTCGGGGTTCTCGGGGAAGCCGCGCTCGCGCTCGGACTCCTCCTTCATCTTCGCGGCCTGGTACTCCATGAAGTCGGCCGGGTTGATGTAGGAGTCCATGTACTTCTTGGACTTGATCTTGGGCGGGTTCTTCGAGCGCAGGTGGTCGTCTTCGAGCTCGCGCTTGGCCGGCTTGGCGCGGAACGGCATGTGGATGTCGATCAGGTTCTCGAGCGACAGGCACACGTCGATGAAGGTCTCGACGTCGTCCTGGCCGACCTCGTTGACGAGCTGGCGCACGGCCGTGGCGTGATTCGCCATCTGGTTCAGCATCTTGCGGTTGGTTTTGCTGAAGTAATAGTTGTTCTTGAAGAAATCGCAGTGGCCGAAAACGTGAGCGATGACCGTCTTCTGGTAGACCGTGTCGTTGGCGCGCAGCAGGTAGGCGAAGCAGGGCTCGTTGTTGATCACCATCTCGTAGATGATCGAGAGGCCGTACGTGTAGCTCTTGGAGAGCCGCTCGTATTCCATGCCCCAGCGCCAGTGCGGGTAGCGCGTGGGGAAGCCGCCGTAGGCCGCGAGCTCGTTGAGCTGCTTATAGTCGACGAGCTCGAAGACGGTCGGGAACATGTCGAGGCCGTGCTTGCGCGCGACCTCTTCCAGCCGCCGCGCGATCTCGGCGAGCTCCGGAGTCAAGCTGGTGTTGTAGCCTTCCACTGCTTACTTGCCTTTGCCCAAGAAGGTCTTGATCGCATCCACGATGGCGTCGCGGTCTTTGATCTGCGCGAGGGTGATCTTGTTCGACGTCTCGCCGAAGTGCTTCTGCAGATCCCGGAGGAACTGGCCGGAGCCGTAGCGCGACTCGACCTGGCCGTAGGCGAAGAGGTTGCTGACGGGGAGGAGCGAGGTGTCGAGCAGCTTCATGCACTCCGCCGTGTCGTTGCCCGACCAGTTGTCGCCGTCGGAGAAGTGGAAGAGGTAGATGTTCCACTCGCTCGCCGGGAAGTTTTCCTCGATGAGCTTCAGGGCCAGGCGGTAGGCCGAGCTGATGAGCGTGCCGCCGGACTCCTTGGTCTTGTAGAAGGTGTTCTGGTCCACCTCGCGGGCGGTCGCGTCGTGGATGATGTACTTGCGCTCGAGCCCCGCGTATTGCGTCGACAGCCAGGTGTCGAGCCAGAAGCTCGTGAGGCGCACGATCTCCTT
>JAYVWD010000387.1:0-3158 GCA_043786345.1 Pseudomonadota bacterium | reverse complement strand
GGCCCGCCCGGTGGTTCGCGAACGTAGGCGCGGAGGTCGCGAGCACTACTCCCGCTGGACGGGGCGCACATCGGATCACCAAGGGAAACCCTTCTGCTGGTTGCAAAATATTCGAAAGCACCCGCCGCCGACTATCGCCGGGCTTCCACCGCGCCGGGTGATTCACGGAAATTGGCGATGCGCCGATGCTTCTATGGCACGCCGCCGTCACGGAATCGATTGGAACCGCGGGTATCGCGCTCGTTCCCGGGGCCTCGCCGCGTTTCGCGGTCGGCTTCCGCACCCTGCACCTCGTGCGAGGCACGGATCCGTTAGACCCGCAACCGGCGCTGACCCCAGACGGGCGCAACGCCAAGCCGGTCCTCGCGAACAACCGCGTGGCGTTGCACCTGACCGGTGCGGCTGCTGCGCACCCGGCCCCCGAATACAAGGAGCACTTGAATGACGCGCGGCTTAAGGGAGCTCATCGTCAAGCGCGGCGCGTGGGGCACCGGCAATCAAAAGCTCGCGGAGGAGGCGGTCCTATCGGTGAAACAGGCCGCCCCCGATCCATTCACAGATTGTGGCACTCGAGGTCGCCGTCGTCGTGCTTGTGGCAATTGTAGTTGAACTCCATGTTCATCCCATCGTGGGTCACATAGACTTTGACCTTGGATTCTTCGCCGGTCTTCCAGACCTTGTAGCCGACGAAATGCTCGACGTGGTCCGGATTTTCGGCGGCGAATTTGTCGGTGGCGATCTTGGCGACGGCATTGATTTCGGCGATCGAAAGTCCGGTCGCTGCTTGTGCGGCGCCGGTGATGGCGATCAATGCGGCGGCAAAGGCGACGCGAACGGTGGCTATGGTTTTCATGGTTACCCCCTCAAACGATGGTTACGATAGTGTTCGTCAGTTCTACTTTCGCATACGTACCTTTGTGACGAAACTCTTGCCAACTCAATTCGAAAAACGCCGCCGCCAAGATGGCGGATTCATGGTTCTTTGTCATGAGGCTCGCTTGACGCCAAATTGCCGCACGTCCGATCGGCAAGGTCATCATGCTCCGGTCACGTCAAAAGGCGACGGGGAAACCTGTTCGGCAAGTTCAGCTTCGCCAATTGAAGCCCGCCGACGCCGCGCGCCGCGCCCGTCGGAGAAGAGCGGAGCCCCGAAATACCGAGGCTCGCCCATCATGTCGGGCCGGCCGTTCTGCGGAAGCGTGAAGAGCGACGGTCCGACGGGTCGTTCCGCCGTCGCCTGCTGTTAGCGCCCGACGTCCGCCCGGTCGGTCCGACACTGATCGAGGCGCTCGTTTTGCTGTGGCGCCACCAAGGACACCGGTGGGCGCATTCACGCAGAACTCGCCAGGGATGACCGTGCGGCCGGTCGAGCCCCCGCACGGCTTCATTATGGGCGGTGCGGGCCGCCGGAGCCACCGGGCTCGCCGCCAGGGCCGCCGCCGGAGCCGCCGGGCTCGCCACCAGGGCCGCCGCCGCCGCCGGGCTCACCGCCAGGGCCACCGGGCCCGCCGCCCGGCTCGTCGCCGCCGGCAAACAGTTGCCCCAGGTAACTGTAATCATATTGGAGCGACTGGTACAGGCGCTGAACTTCCGTTCCACAGCTGAAGCCAACGGTACTGAAGTCCATCTGAAGCTGACTATAAGACTGTTCGACCAGTTCGAAGTCCTCACCGAACGGGGAGTCATTGTGGTGACGACTTAGGGGGTTGCCCGTCGAAGCCCGGAGAGCCGCCCGATAGAGGTCGCTGAGGGCGAGGTGGAGCCGATTCGCTGAAGCGCCGAGCTGATATCCCTGACCGTTGCGACAGCTCCAGTTCGCATCGCGTGACATCGCCTCGGCGTCGTCGGCGGCGCGATAAGAAGCGCGGGCGACTTCCCGGGGGTCGGTGGTGCCGCCACCCGTGTGGTTGCGGGTTTGAGGCGCGGCCGCCGCGACGCTGGCGGCTAAAGCGAGCGCCGTAGCAAAGAGGGTAGTCCGTAGCTGCATAGTCGTGCTCCTTGAGCGGTTCGTTAAACAAACGAACTACTGAAATGCGCGAGATCTAACAACGCGCCTTTTTGGCAGACAGTTGGCTGCCGATCCACGCGAGCCGAGTCCGGCGGATGCGGTGGAGAGATCGTCGTCAAGGACAAGAGCATCACGGCGAGCCTACCCGCGAACCAAGCCTTGACGGTCACTCGGCCCCGGAGGGGGCGCCGGTGAATTCCACCCGTGGAATGACGACGTACAAAGGCTCAATCGTCTTGCAAAAACGCAACATTCAATTGAGAGGCTTTCTCTGGGACGCCGCGGACCTGATGCCTCGGCGCCTCGCACTCCGCGGGAAGGCGTCGAGTACGCGAGCCGATACGTCAGAACCCTGGCCGCCCTCGAGTTGAGCTCTAATCGCTTTGGCGATGAGGGATAGCTCGGCATCAGAAAGGCGCGAAACAGCCAAGCTCAAGCGCTCGTACCGAAGGAGTTGGGGACACGATCCCTGCGTCACATTCCGCATGAGAGGGAGCTCCTGTGTGAATGCTGAGCGAATGCGTTGATCTCGCGAGGACTATATGCGCGATCATTGGCGAAAGATCCAGGGGTCAAATTGGCATCGTCCGATGGTCAGCGATCGATCGCCTTTGACAAAGGCGACTTGAAGTACGCCGCTCAAGGCGCCTCAAGGGCGGATCACGGCCATTTGCCGCGCATCATTTTGAGCATACGTCGAAACATTCGCGGTATGCGCGGAGTCCTGCGGAACCTAGCGCGGCATTTTGGACGGCATGATCTGGCGGGTGACACTCTGACTACCCTGATTGGACGCAGGCCCGACGCGGGATAGGAAAAGACGCCTGACCATCGAGCGACCTGGGTGCTCCCGTCAGCGCCTTCGCCTCGATACAGTAATTTCCTGGCCATTCAGATTCCGCGGAGACCTGAAAGCGATCTTTGCAAGGCGAGGCCGCGCCATCGGGCGCGGCCGGCTCCAGACGCCAAAAGGCGCTTGACCAAACCTCGCGAAGTCCGAATCCAGATAGGGCGGGCGACGAAACGCACCGCGAAGAATCACTCGTCGGCACAGTGGAAGCTGTCGCGCTGGGATCTGGGCACGGCCCTCCTGGAGGGCGGAACAAGCCAACTTCCGACGCATGGCAGCGTCGAAATAAACGCCAATGCT
>JAYVWD010000386.1:0-2178 GCA_043786345.1 Pseudomonadota bacterium | reverse complement strand
TTGCCGACCATCGCCGAAATCCTCATTTACGCGACGTAAACTCCGGTTTCGGCTCCGGTAGGCGCCTAGCATCCGACCATTTCTCGACAGACTTTCACTGGTGGCTATTCGCCATGACCCCGGCGTCCGTGAGGCCGTGGAGGAAGGCCAGGATGGCGTTGACCTCATCGGGGCTCATGCTGACGCCGTGGAACTCATTGGCGAGGGACAGGCTTTGGCGGGCCTGGAGGTCGTCCCAGGCGGCGAAGAGCGACTGGTCCTTGATCGGCCAAGGCATCGCGACCTCGGCATAGGTCCAGGCGTTGATGGCCGCGGCCGGGTTTTGGTAGTGGTTGACGAAGGACTTGAGCGAGGAATAGGCGCCATTGTGGCCCCAGGGGCCGGTGAGGGTGACGTTCCGGAGGCTCGGTGTGCGGAATTTGTAGCGGTCGGCCGCGTTGCCGCTCATCCGGGCATAGCCGAAGTCTTCCTTGCCGTTCGGGCCGTCGCCGAGGCCGGGGCCGAACTGCGGCACGCCGACGGCATGGTGAAGGCTGTCGGTCTGGAAGACGCCGGCGTGGCAGCTCGCGCATTGGGCCTTGCCGTAGAAGTACGTCGCGCCGCGCTTTTGGATCTCGGTGAGGGCGTAGGCGTCGCCGCGGAGGTACCGGTCGAACGGCGCCTTGTCCGCGCGCCAGGCCCACGACTCGAAGGCCGCGATCGCGTTGCCGATATGCTCGATGCCGTAGTGGTCTGGTCCGACGCCGGGATAGGCGGCGGCCATCAGGTTCTGGTAGACCGGGACCTGCATGACGCGGTGGAGCGTGTCGGCCCAGATCGTCGTGAAATCAGGGCTTCCCGCCGGACCATACTGGCCGAGGCAGCCGAGCATCTCGTCGCGCGAGGCGATCGGGAAGAGGGCCTGCGTGGCGAGGGCGTTCAGCAAGTTCTTCGGGGTCGCGGCGCCGGCGGGGGTCCGGAAGCCGTTGGTCGCCGGGTCGAAGGCGACGCGGCTGTCCCAGAACATCTGCGTATAGGACTTGTGGCCGCGGTTATAGAGGCTCGGCGAGTTGCGCGGGAGCACGTCGGTCGTCAGGTAGTTGCCGGTCTTCTTCAGGCCCTTGAGCGTCGGTCCGAGGCTCAGGCGGTTCGAGGTGCCGAGCTCTGCCACGTGGCAGCTCGAGCACGAGGCCTCGCCGTTGCCGGAGAGGATGCGGTCGTAGAAGAGCTTTTCGCCGAGCTGGATCTGGGCCGGGGTGCCTTGGAAGAAGTCGGCGTCCTGGGTCGGCTTGATGCCCTGGGACTGCAGGTAACCCTGCAGCTCGGCGTCGTAGTCGTAGCCACCCGGCATCGGATATGGCACGGGGAGCGGCGGATAGGCCGGGCCCGGGGTGGGCGTCGGGCGGGGACCAGGCGTTGGGGTCGGATAAGGCGCCGGCGTCGGCGCCGGCGTCGGATAGGGCGCCGGCGTGGGGGACGGGTACGGCCCTTGTTGGGGCGCCGGGTACGGATAAGGCTGGGGATTCGTCGCGCCGCCGCACTGGGCGTTGCAGGCCGGGCGGGCATAGTAATAGTAGCGGTAAGCGCCGCGGCGGCAGCTGTGCGCGGCCTGGTAGGAATACTGCGGCCCCTGGTAGGGCGAGCCCTGCGCATAGGCGACGGGCCGGTAGCTCGCGTAGCTCGGGGCCCTGCTGAAGTCGGCCCACGACTGGCTCGAGCTGTCGCGGTCGAGCTCGTTGGCGACCGCTGTATCGCCGGTGACGCGCGCGGCCTTGCCGACGGCGTAGGCGGCTTCGACTTCGGCGTCGAGCTGGTCTTTTTCGCTCGCGGCGATGACCGTCAGGTCGGCGTCGGTGGTGTGCATCGCGGCGCTGCCGGCGACGTCCTGGTCCTGGGCGTCGACGGCGACCCGGATGATGACGCCGGCCGCGAGGCCCGGGTCAGTGGCCGGGGCGTCGGCCGAGGGCGGCGGGACGGCGGCGGTTGACGGGGGGACCGGGGCGGCAGGTTGGTGGTCGCTGGCGCCCTTATCCCTATTACAAGCTGAGACCGCGAGGGCCGCTGCAAGCACGAGGGTGGAGGTCGAGATCATGGGTTTCTTGAGCAGCATTGAGCCCACCTGCATTTCTCGGTTTCTAATTCGGACAAACGGCGATGGTGGGTTTATATCAAACTATTAAAGTATTTCAAGGAAATTTT
>JAYVWD010000385.1:0-2481 GCA_043786345.1 Pseudomonadota bacterium | reverse complement strand
CGCGCCCTCCCGAAAGGGTCCCGCACTATCTACGGCGACGGCCAGGCCGCCCGCAAGATCGCGCGCCTGCTGGTCGAACACGCCGCGGAAGGCGCAAGAGTCCGGTGAAAATCCTCTTGATCAACCACTACGCCGGCTCCTCGGAGCATGGCATGGAATTCCGCCCCTACAACTTCGCTCGGCACTGGAAGAATGACGGCCACGACGTCACGATCGCGGCGGCGGCCTATTCGCACATCCGGCAGAAAAACCCTGAATTCGATGGCCTACGCAAGATCGAAGACGTCGGAGGCATCCGCTACATCTGGCTCAAGACGAACAAATACGCTGAAAACGGCGTCGCCCGGTTCGTTTCGATGCTCCTTTTTCTCGCGCAATTGATGCTTTGGGCCGTCGACATCGCCTTCCGAGTCAAGCCCGACGTCGTGTTCGCCTCGTCGACCTACCCGCTGGATATCTTCCCGGCGTGGTTCATCGCGAAACTCGCCCGCGCCAAGCTCTCCTATGAAGTCCATGACCTATGGCCCCTCTCGCCGATGGAACTGGGCGGGATGCCCAAGAACCACCCCTTCATCTTGCTCATGCAGCGCGGCGAGGACTTCGCCTATAAGGTCTCGGACCGCGTCGTCTCGATGCTGCCGCTGGCGCTCGACCACATGGTTTCGCACGGCATGGATAGGGACAAGTTCCTCTACGTTCCGAACGGCATCGAGCTCGCTGAGTGGGAAACCGGCGCGGCGCCCGCGCTCGCGGCGGCGTTTCAGGCCAAGATCCTGGAAGAACGGGCCCGCGGCGCCTTCCTCATCTGCTACGCCGGCACCGTCGGCGTCGCGAATCTCGTCTTTCCGTTGCTCGACGTCGCGAAACAGCCGTTCGCGCAGCCCCTCAGCATCTTCGTCGTCGGCACCGGCCCGGACCACGCGCGCCTGAGCCAAGCCGTAAAAGACCGCGATCTCACCAACGTCCATGTGGTCGACGGGATTCCGAAACGCCAAGTTCCGACGCTTTTGTCGCAAATGGACGCGCTATATATCGGCCTCAAAGGCTCGCCACTCTTCCGTTTTGGAATCAGCCCCAACAAACTTATGGACTATATGATGGCCGCAAAACCGATCATTTTCGCGGTCAATGCCGGCAACAACATGGTCGAAGAGGCCCGCTGCGGCGCCAGCGCCGACCCGAACGACGAGCCGTCGATCGGCCGCGCGATCGCGGCGATCCTCCGCGAGACGCCGGCGGAGCGGACGGCCAGCGGCTTGCGCGGGCGGGCCTTCGTGCTCGAGCACCACGACAACGCGCAGAACGCGCGCCGCATGATCGCCTGGGTGGACGCCGGGGCCGCCGGCTCCGTCCGCGCGTCAGTCCGGCTCGGCTGACGAGGCGTCCCGGAACGCCGTCACGAGCCCGACGGTCAGGACGAGCACCCCGGCGGCGAATTTCGCCGGCGGGTCGAGCGCCAACGGCGCGAAGAAGAGGACGAGCACCGCGGCCGACGCGCCCAGCGCCGCGGCCATGGTCCGGCGTCTTTCTTCCCAGGCGCACAGGATCATGCCGGCTGTGGTGACCGTCGTCACCGTCCCGGCGCCGAAGCCGAGCAGGACGGCGCGGGCCGTCGACGGCAGCGGGGCGAACGTCGCGGTCAGGCACACGGCCCCCGCCGCCACCGCCAGCGCGCGCACGACCCGCGGAACCCGCGCGGCGAGGTCCTTGAACGACTTGTCGAGGGCCAGGTTGAGCGCCATCGAGGACACGATCGTCGCGACGCTGCTCGAGATCGCCAGCAACGGCTGCGAGCCGAGGTCGATGACCGTCGAGGCGACGTTCGTCATGTAGCGGGAGGCGAGGACCGACGCCGCCAGCGTGATCCCGAGCCGCACGATCCGCGCGTCGCCGGAGGCCGGGGGCTCCGGCTCGAGCTCGAGCTCGCGCGCGCTCTCCGGCTTCACGGTGCCGTTCACGGCATAAGAAACGGCCGTCCCCGCGACCACCAGGATCGCGGGCGACGTCCAGACAAAGAGCGGCGATCCCGCCCAACTCTTCCCGACCGCGGCCCACAGCCCGACGACGGCCATCGCCGCCCCGAAGCGGAAAACCACGTTGAGCATCGCCAGGTATTGCGCGCCCGCCGAGTCGTGGATGTCGCGCAAGGCCCGCATGCGGCGCAGATACCGCTTGAACGTCAGGCCGGTCGCCACCGCCAGGACGCCGCCCAGGACGCCGCCGGCGCCCGGGCGCAGCTCGCGGGTGAAATAGCAGCCCGTGAGGGACACCAATATCCACATCGCCGGCGCGCCGATCAGCCCGGAGAGCTTTTTTTCGCCCCGAACCGCCGAGAATAACACCATGATCTCGCCGATGGCGTAGGCGATGTTCGGCCCCGTCTGCCAGTGGAAGGCGAGCATGAACTCCGCCGCCGGCAGCGTCTGCTTCATGACTAAAACCATCAGGAACGACAGGCCCGAGGTCATCGTCATCATGAGG
>JAYVWD010000384.1:0-4157 GCA_043786345.1 Pseudomonadota bacterium | reverse complement strand
TCGCGCCCAGGCCCAAGCCCAGGCTCACGTCGACGCCCACGCTCACGACGACGCCTTGGACTAACGCCGCGCAGCCTTTGCCGGACATACCCTAGTCCGCACTTTCGGCGTTCGCATCAGCCACCAAACACCCGGATCAAGGCCACGACCGCCCGACCGGGGCCGTCCTCCGCGCGCACGACCACGATGTCGTTGGCAAATGACCGTGAGCTTGCGGCACGATGTCCCCGTGGTTCGCGATTTCGAAACGTTTCATAGGTGCGCGGCCAGCTCGCGTGCGGCGGCGAGGACCGCCTCGGTCTCGGCGGCGTCGAACTCGTGGGCGACCGGCTTCGCGATCCCGAGCGTCCCGAGAATTTCGCCGGTCGCCGCGAAGATCGGCACCGTGATCGAGCCGGCCATCCGGGTGTCTGTGGCCGCGGGCTTCGCGACGCCCGAGGCGTCCGTCTGTAAATTGCACACCTGGACCGGCTCGCGGCGTAAGGCGGCGATGCCTGCCATGCCCTTGCCGACCGGGATCGTCGTGATCTTGGGGAGGATCGCGGCGGGCAGGCCGTGCTGCGCGCGGAGCTGCAGCATGCCGCTCGGCACGTCGAGTCCATGGATGGTGCCGGTTGCGCAGCCGAAATCCTGCAGGACTTGGCGGAGGATGGTCTCGAGGTCCGGGGTCGTCATCGTGTTGCTCCTCAATGGTCGGGAGCGGCGAGCTTAGCGTGGGCCCCGTACGGCGCCATGCTCATCCTTATAATATATTGAAATTATTGCTAAATAGATCTTTTTTTCAGGCGGGCTTCAAGGCGCTGCCGATAAGCGGGCATGACCCCATCCTCGACAGTCTTCGGGTTCCTTACGCTCCTGGCGCTCCTCGCGGCCTCACCGGCGCAGGCGAAGCTCGCGACGTTCGACGCGATGAAGGCCCGCGACGGCAAGACAGCGAGCCGGTTCTTCGACGATAATTACGACTTGATCCTCCAGGACCTCGCGGCCGGCGGCGGCGCCTATGTCGACGCGCTGGGCTCGGTGTTCGGGTGTCCCGACAAGGTCCAGGCCATGCTTGCGCTAACGGTCGCGCACAAGATGACGGGCAGCGCGCTCGTCGGGCTCGAAACTCCGGATCGGCTTCTGAAAGCGGTGGCGCGGGCGGCGCGCACGCGAAAGGCTTTGGTCGAGCAGTGCCGCAATATCCCCGACGCTCCGGTGCTTTCCTCGCCCTGACGGCGCTCTGGCTCGTCGCGCTTCGGGCTTTCGCCGCCACCCCCTCGCCGTTCGAGCTCGACGCCGCCGCGCGGGATCCGCAGTGGCTCAGGCTCCTGCACATGCCGACGTCCGGCATCGGCTCCGGCGCGACCTCCGCGATCGTCTCGGAGGACTTCTTTCTGAGCCCGCGCGGCGCGACCGACCCGCGCCGCGAGCTCGAGGCGACGTACGACGCCATCATGAGGCCCACGAGGGCCAAAATCCCCGGGAATCGCCACGCCCAGTGCCGCTTTCCCGCCCGCACCCTTTACCTCGTCAAGACGCTCGGGATCGAGCGCAAGGCGGCGCCAGCCCCGGACTGCGCGGCATACCTCAAGTGGCGCGCCGCCACCAACGCCGCGAAAGACGGCGAGGTCGCCGTCATCTTCGCGGGGTATGCCGCCGACGACCCGGTCGGCCGCCTCGGCCACCTCTTCCTGCGGATCGGCGCGACCCCCGGGCAGGTGGCGCCGCTCGATCTGACCGTGAACTACGCGATCAATTTCCCGAAGGACGCGGGCGCGTTCACGAAGATCGCGGGCTCGTTCCTCGAGTCCTTCGACTCGACGGTCAAGCTACGGCCGTTTTATTCCTACCTCGACTCCTACAACAACAAGGACCTGCGCGACATCTGGCAGTATGCCTTGGCGCTCGACGACGTCGAGCGTCGGATGCTCCTCGCGCACCTGTGGGAGCTGCACCGGGACGTCGATCTCACCTACGCCTTGCTCTCGCACAACTGCGTCACGTTCCTCCTCGCCCTGGTCGAGGTCGCGCGCCCGACGCTCGACCTGCAGGGCCGGGCGAGACGCCTGCCTTTCCCGAGCGATGCCATCAAGGCGCTGCGCGCCGCGCCGCACCTCGTGAAACGCATCGACTACGCGCCGTCGGGCGGCCGCGTCTTCGACGAGGAATACGCCGCCCTGTCGGGCGCGCAGCGGACCGCGTTCGAGGCGGCGCTGAGCAGCTCCGTCGTCGCGCCCGTCGAGGCGCTCCCGCTTGCGGAGCGCGCGCCGGTCTACCAGGCGCTCGGCACGCATCTGCTGCTCGGCATCCGCCGCGCCGCGAACGCCAAGGACGCGGCGCAGGTCGCCGCTTTGCGCAAAATGCGGCTCCTGGTCCTCACGAGCGCGAAACCCGCGCCCGTCGTCCTCACCGCGAAAAGGCCGGGCCCGGAGGCCGGCCACGGCATCCGGCGGCTGTCGGTGGGCGGCGGCGCCGTGATTCAAGGCCGTGACGCGGCCCCCTACGTGAGCTTGCACCACCGGCTGCTGATGCACGGCCGGCTCGACGCGACCGACGGCTTCAACCCCGGCGACCATTTCGAAGGCTTGGACCTCAAGTTCCGCGCCTATCCCCTGGAACGGCGCATCCTGCTCGACGAGCTGCTGCTCCTCGACATCGAGACGCTGCCGAACGTCGCCGCCCGGGAGTTCGTCCCGGCGAAGCAGATCCGGCTGGGGATTTACGGGAATTTTCCGGATCCCCGCGGGGACGGTTACGCGCTCTATGTGAAGCAGGGCTATGGCGTCGCCTGGTTCGACCCGCGCGCGCCGACCGTGATCGTGCATGCGACGCTCGGCTACTTCGCGACCGCCGCGCGCGCCAGCGACCTGCGCCCCGAGCTCGACACCGGACTCCTCGCGCACTTTAGCCGCACGATGGCGGTCGACGCCGGCGCCGCATACCGCCCGCGCCTCTTTCGCGGCTACCAGGCCGACGGGCGGGCGCGCTTGGAGCTGCGGTACTTGCCGCGCGCCGACTTCAACGCCGGCTTGCGCGTCGAATACGCCGTCGCCGCGAAGCTCGTCGACGCGCTCGGCAGCGTGATGTGGTTCTATTGACCCGGGTCACTGTGCCTCCCCTGACACATCTTGACGGCCGCCCCGTCGCGCCCTTAGTTTTGGAATCGTGAAGCATTAGCGCCAGACCTGCGTAGCGGTGCAGGTGACGAGGATGGGACCGATCGAAAGTTTCGGCGGATGGTCCCGAAGGCCTGCTCGGCCTTGAGCCATGAGGAAAGCCGTCCCCCAAAACCGCCCGGCGACGGGCGGGACAAAGGGGCGGCAGAGCGGTGAAAGCACCGGTTTGCCCGACAAAATCTTCACGCACGTTCCCCGCAAACAATCACCATTGGTCTCGCCGCGCACCGTCGCGGTGCGGCCGCTTGCGCGCGCCGCACCCTGTCCCTTTCGGGGTCGGCGCGGGAGGAACCTCTATGTGCGGTATCGTGGGATACGTGGGCGCGGTGCGTCCGTCTTTGAGCCAGACCCTTTTGACGGCGCTCGCGACGCTCGAGTACCGGGGGTACGACTCGTCGGGCCTGGCCCTGCTCGTCGGGCCGGCCGGTGATCGCCTCGAGGTCCTGAAGGCGACGGGTGGCCTGGCGAATCTCGCGCGGAAAGCGGCGGCGCTGCGCGCGACGCCGTCCGCCGCCGGCTTCGCCCATACGCGATGGGCGACGCACGGCGCCGCGACCGAGGCGAACGCGCACCCGCATGTCACCCCGGACGGCCGCTTGGCGCTCGTCTTGAATGGGATCGTCGAGAACGACGCGGCCTTGCGCCAGGAGCTCGCCGGGCGTGGCGTCGCGCTCTCCACGAACAACGACGCCGAGACCCTGCTCCGCTGGATCGAAGCCCATGACCCGGCCGCGGACCTGGAAAACGCTGTAAGAAAGGCCTTCGAAGGCGTCACCGGGAACGTCACCCTCGTCGTCGCGCACACCGCCCACCCCGCCACCCTCGTCGTGGCGAAGCGTGGCAGCCCCCTCGCCGTGGCGCCCACGGCCGGCGGCTATTTCGTCGTGAGTGACGCGGCCGCTGTCCGCGGCGCGATCGAGCGCGTCCACTACCTGGAAGACGGCGAGGTCTTGCTCCTTACGCCCGCACCCCGCACCGACCTGGCCTTCGTGCCCGTCG
>JAYVWD010000383.1:0-3709 GCA_043786345.1 Pseudomonadota bacterium | reverse complement strand
CGGCGAGGCCCTTGTTCTGGCCCTCGATGATGGGCGCGTCGCCGTCGACGAAGGAGCCCGAAAAGCAGGAGTCGATCAGGACGATCAGGCGCTTCAAGGGCTTGTCGTGGCGGGCCGCCTTGATCGCGTCGGCCACCTCATGGAACGTGAACGTCCGGTCGTTCGCCAGCATGATGCCGGTGTTGCCGTGGCCTGAGAAGAACCAGAGCAGCGTATCGGCGTTGCGGGCCGCGTCCCCCGTCATGCCGAGGACCTCGTCCGCCGTGGCGTCGCCGTTGGACTTCACGTCCTGGAAGTGGAAGTCGTACCGCGCGTCCTCGAGGAGGTTTCCGAACTCCCGGACGTCGGTCGCGACGCCCTCGAGGTTGTGGGGCGAGCCGAAAATGACGGCGGCGTTCGCCTCGGCACCGCCGTGGGCCAGGCCTTTGGTCGTCGAGACCCCGCCTCCACCCTGACCGCAACCCACCAACAAAATGAATGCAATTGCACTCAAACCCAGTTTCATAGCCACCCCCCGGCGAGCTGAACCATTGTGAATGAAAAACGAAAGTTTGGACCATGATAGCCCGGTTGGGGGAGTCGGGGAAATGTCGCAATTAACTACTGGTTATGATTGGATTTAAAGTCTGAAATGTGATTGAATTCAGGGCTCTCGAGCGCTAAGCTTAAGGGACATGTCCCTCGTCGTTTGGTCCGAAAGGCACGCCCATGTTCGGCATTGGATTCTTCGAGCTCGTTTTGATCGCCGTCGCGGTCCTCGTTTTCGTGGGCCCGCAAAAGCTTCCCGACGTGATGCGGCAGGCCGGCAAGCTGTTCGTGCAGCTGCGCCGCACGGCGAACGACGTGCGCGGCACCTTCGACCAGGTGCTCCGCGACGCCGAGGACGACCTGCGCCGGGAAGAGCAAGCCGCGCTCAAGGAGCTTCTCGCGGCGAAGGCGGCGGTCACCAACACCGTGACGACGACGGCGACGGCGCTGCCCGACGCGTCCATGGCCGCCCCGCATCCGGACTCGCCGGCGGACTCGCACGCGATGGCGCACCACGGCGAGCCGCACGTTCCCGATGCCTCGCTTCACACGATCGACGCCCCGCATCCGGCCGATCCGCCCGCCGTGTCGCACCACGCGACCGAGCCGGCGCCCGCGCCTCACGCCACCGGCACGGAGCTCGCCGCCAATCCGCCCGCCGTGTCCGGGGAGCCGAGGTGAGCTGACGTGGACCATTTCCTCTACAAGAACGGCCATTTGTTTTGTGAGGAGCTAGGTCTGGACGAGCTGGCGCGGGCCGTCGGCACGCCGGCTTACGTCTATTCGCGCGCGACTTTGGTCCGCCACTGCCGGAATCTCGTCGAGGCCTTCGCCGGATACCCGACCCTGCCCTGCTTCGCCGTGAAGGCGAACAGCAACCTCTCGGTCCTGAGCACCATCTTCGCCCAGGGGCTCGGCGCCGACTTAGTCTCGCTGGGCGAGCTGGAGCGCGCGCTGCTCGCGGGGGTCGCGCCGCAGAAGATCATCTTTTCCGGCGTCGGCAAGCGCGACGACGAGCTGGCGCGCGCGCTCGACGTCGGCATCTTCGCCTTCAACGTCGAGTCGGCCTACGAGCTCGCGAGCCTGGCGCGGATCGCCCGCGAAAAGGGCAAAGTCGCGCGCGTGAGCTTGCGGATCAACCCCAACATCGACGCCAAGACCAACGAGAAGATCGCGACCGGCCTCTACACGACGAAGTTCGGGCTGACCGAGGCCGACGCCGAGCCGCTGTTCGCCTTCATCCGGGAAAACGCCCGGAGCCTGGCGCTGGTCGGCCTGGGTTGCCACATCGGCAGCCAGATCACCGAGGTCGGACCGATCTCGGACGCCGCCAAGCGCATGGCCGAGCTGGCGGGGTCGCTCGCCAGCCGCGGCATCGCGCTGGAATTCCTCGACCTGGGCGGCGGCCTCGGCATCCGGTACCGCGACGAGGACCCGCCGAGCCTCGAGCTCTACGCCGACACCCTGATCAAGTACGTGAAGCCGACCGGGCTCGCGCTCGTCATCGAGCCCGGCCGCGTGATCGTCGGCAACACCGGCGTCATCGTGACGCGCGTCATCGGCGTCAAGCGCACGCCGAACCGCCACTTCATCGTCCTCGACGCGGCCATGAACGACCTGATCCGCCCGAGCATGTACGATTCGTTCCACGACATCGTCCCGGTCGCGGCGCCGGCGGCGGGCGCCGCCCCGGTGCTCTGCGACTTCGTCGGGCCGATCTGCGAGACCGGCGATTTTCTCGGCAAAGACCGGACCGTCCCCGTGCCCAAGGCGGGCGACCTCTTCGCCATCCGCAGCACGGGCGCGTACGGCGCCTCGATGGCATCGCAGTACAACAGCCGCCCGCGCGCGCCCGAGGTGCTCGTCGACGGCGCGCGCCACCGGATCGTGAAGCCGCGGGAAGCGCTCGCGGCCTTGTGGGACGACGAGCTGGCGGCAATGAAAGGCCTGTAAACCCCGTGTATACCTACTTTCCCGCCGGCAGTCCGATCGTCCAGAAGTATGGCGGCACCTCGGTCGGCAACGTCGAGCGCATCAAGGCCGTCGCGGCCCGCGTCGCGCGCCACATGCGCGCGGGCCACAAGCAGATCGCGGTCGTCGTGAGCGCCCAGTCGGGCGAGACGAACCGGCTCGTCGACCTCATGTATCAGGTGAACCCCAATGCCAGCGGCCCGGCCTACGACATGGCGGTCGCCGCGGGCGAGCAGGTGAGCGTCGCGCTCATGGCGGCCGCGATCGAGGCCGAAGGGATCAACGCGGCGCCGTTCCTCGCCTACAAGCTCGGGATCTTCACCGACCAGCTCCACGCCAAGGCGCGCATCCAGTCGATCAACACGGACGGCATCAAGGACGCCTGGCGGGTCGGCTCGGTCGCGGTCATCGCCGGCTTTCAGGGCGTGACCCGGGACCTCGCGCTCACGACCCTCGGCCGTGGCGGGAGCGACACGAGCGCGGTGGCCCTCGCCGTCGCCCTCAACGCGGCCTTTTGCGAGATCAACACCGACGTCGACGGCGTCTTCACCGCGGACCCGCGCGTGGTGCCGAAGGCGCGCCTGATCGAGCGCATGGACTACGAGTCGGCCCTCGAGATGGCCTCGCTCGGCAGCAAGGTTCTGCACCCGCGCTGCGTCGAGCTCGGCGCCAAATGGAAGATGCCGATCATCGTCCGCAACACCTTCACCCCCGACGAGCACCAGAGGACCATCATCATGCCGCATTCCGAGTCGACCCCGATCGAAGCCCTGCTCGTCTCCGGGGTGACGATGGACCGCCACATCGCCCGCATCACCATCGAAGGCCTGCGCAAGGATTCGGCGGTGATCACCGAGGTGTTCGGCAAGCTCGGCGACCTCGGCGTCAACGTCGACATCATCGTGCACGACCGCCCGGACTCGACGCTCTCCGAGATGCGCTTAGGCTTCACCGTGGCAAAGGGCGACCTCGAGACGGCGCGGAAGGCGATCAACGCGCTCGTCACCGAGAAGGGCTACCGGGGCGTGCGCGCCGAGGCCGAGGCCGGGATCTCGAAGGTCTCGGTCGTCGGCGTGGGAATGCATAGTTATTCGGGGGTTGCGGGCCGAACCTTCGCGGCGCTCACCGGCCAGGACATCGACATCCACATGATATCCACATCCGAGATCAAGATCTCGTGCGTGGTAAACGAGAAGGACGCGGACCGGGC